>NZ_CP186283.1:4030000-4214341 GCF_049331905.1 Pseudomonas cimarronensis
ATAATCAGCGGATTGCTGAGGATGTTCTTGGTCAGGCTCCAGGCATCGGTCTTGGCCTCTGGGCTGTAGATCGCCAGAACGATGGCCGACAGGGTGTTGTAGCTGAGGATGACGACCCCGCCGAGCACCGCGCCGACCGACAGGCCGTAATCACCGTACATGCTGGTGGCCAGCGCCAGGCCGATAATGCCGTTGTTGCCGCGAAATGCGCCCTGGGTGTAGATGCCGCGATCCGCCTGCGGGCAACGCAGAATCGCCCAGCCCCAGGCCAGCAGAAAGCAGCCCAGAGTCGCCAGCACGAAATACACCAGCAACGCCGGCTGCAAGGCGGTACGCAGGTCCGCCTGGACGATGCCGAGAAACAACAGCGTGGGCAGCGTGCCACGAAACACCAGTGCAGATGCGGTGTTGATAAAGGCCGCATCAATCAGTCCCAGACGCTTGAGTGCCACGCCGAGAAACAGCATGGAGAACACCGGAGCGGTGACGCTGATGGTTTGCTGAACGACGGCGAGCATGACAGCCCCTGATCAGATAGATAGGCGGCTAATGGTAACAAGGCTGCCTAGCAGAAAGCTTTCAGCAGCCTTTCATGCGGGGAAAAAAACGCCGGGAGCGTTTTTTAACGTCGCACAGCGACGGCCCGCAGGGTGGCCGCCATGGATGGCAGGCCATAAAATAACGTTTAGCGGCGTACCGGACGCTTCTGCAGCTTGCGTTGCAAGGTGCGCCGGTGCATGCCCAGGGCGCGGGCAGTGGCGGAGATATTGCCTTCGTGCTCGCTGAGCACGCGCTGGATATGCTCCCATTGCAGGCGATCCACCGACATCGGGTTGTCCGGAACCAGGCTTTCCAGATCGGCATGCTGGGTCAGCAGCGCGGCCAGCACATCGTCGGCATCAGCCGGTTTGCACAGGTAGTTGCAGGCACCACGCTTGATCGCCTCTACGGCTGTGGCAATGCTCGAATAGCCGGTGAGGATCACCACACGCATTTCTGCGTCCAGTTCCAGCAGCTTGGGCAGTAGCACCAGGCCGGAGTCGCCTTCCATTTTCAGGTCAACCACGGCGTAGTCCGGCAGATCCTGCTCGGCCAGGGCCAGGCCCTCCTCGGCTGAACCGGCGGTGGACACGCGCAGGCCGCGACGACTCATGGCACGCGCCATCACACGGGTGAAGGTCGGGTCATCATCAACCAGCAACAGGTGAGGTTGTTCTTCACCTTCGAACAGCACTTCATCGCTCATTCGGGTTTTTCCTTAAGCTCGACCGTAGGCACGCGGCAATTTCAGCTCGGTGAGCGTGCCGCCTTCTTCGTGGTTATACAGTTTAACCGTACCGCCGGCACGGGTGACGCTGGCCTGACTGAGGAACAACCCCAGACCGAACCCCTTGCCCTTGGTGGTGAAAAACGGCCGCCCCAGCTGTTCGGCAATCGCCAGCGGCACACCGGCACCGAAGTCGCGGATGCTCAGGCGCAGCCACTGGTGATCCCAATCCAGGCGAATATCCAGCTTGTCCGGGCAGGCGTCGGCCGCGTTGTTCAGCAGGTTGAGCAGGGCCTGGGTCAGATCGGCCGGCGGCATCATCTTGGGCGGAGTGCCACGGCCCAGGCATTGGTAGCGATAGCTGGCTTCCGGGCGCATCAGGTGCCAGCGGTTGAGGGTGGTTTCCAGCCACTCGACTGACGACAGCTCGATCACCGCCTGACGCCGGTCCGCTTCGGCGGCGCGCACCAGGTGCTGCAGAGTTTCCTTGCACAGTTTGACCTGCTCCTGCAGCACCGCCAGATCCTCTTGCAGGGTCGGCTCCTGATGCTCGCGGCGCAGCTCCTTGATCAACACGCTCATGGTCGCCAGCGGCGTACCCAATTCGTGCGCCGCCCCCGCCGCCTGGGTCGCCACGGCGAGCAGTTGCTGGTCGCGCAAGCCTTCTTCCCGGCGCTCGGCGCGCAGCTCCTCCTGGCGGCGCAGCTCTTCGGCCATCTTCGCCACGAAGAAAGTAATCAGCCCGGCAGCCAGGGCGAAGCTCAGCCACATGCCGTAGATCAGCAGGCTCTCACGCGGGCCGGACGGCAGGTCCAGCGGGTGTGACCAGACCAGCAGAAAGGTGTAACCGCCCAGCGCCAGACCGGACAGAGTGATGGTGTAGAGCCAGGGCAAGGTCGCCGCGGCGATGGTCAGCGGCACCAGGTAATAGGAGACGAAGGGGTTGGTCGAGCCGCCCGAGTAATACAGCAGCAGGCTGTGGATGATCAGGTCGCAGCCCAGCTGCACCGCATACTCCTGCTCAGTCACCGGCCAGGGACCACGCAGGCGCAGCGCGGTCAGCAGGCACAGCACCAGGGAGATGCCGAGGGTGACACTCAGTTCCAGCCAGGGCAGCGGTAACGCACCCGACTTGTACGCCAGGCCCACAGAGCCGGCCTGCGCGGCCAGCACCAGAATGCGGATCAGGGTCAGACGCCAGAGGTTTTGCCGGCTCGCCGACAGTAGCTGCACAGGTGCGAGCATAGAATCTCCAAGATGCCCATTTAGCGAGCCGCAGGAGTATAACCAAGCCTCTGCGCGGCTATCTGCGGCAACACGCCGCAGCGGCAAGCTCGTTGAAAAAAGTGGAACCCGATTTAACCCGTTCAGTCAGATAGCTACGTCTACCCTCTGGAAAGCCGCGCATAACCCATGCGCCCAACATATAAAGGAATCGTCATGCTGCCACTGTCCCGCCTCGCCACTGCCCTGCTGCTGAGCACCACCACCCTGCTGAGCGCCACGGCCATGGCCGACGAGGCCCGATACAACCAGGTTGCCCTGCGCGCTGAAGTGAGCCAGGAAATCGCCCACGACCTGATGCACGTCACCCTCTACAGCGAAGCCCAGGACAGCGACCCGGCCGCCCTCGCAGCGCAGATCAGCAAGACCCTGAATGCCAGCATCGCCCAGGCCCGCCAGGTCAAGGGCGTCAGCGTCGCCTCCGGCAGCCGCAACAGCTACCCGGTTTATGATGAAAAGGGCCAGAAGATCACCGCCTGGCGCGAGCGCGCCGAGCTGCGCTTGGAAAGCGCCGATTTCAGCGCGCTGTCCAAGCTCACCGGGGAAATGCTGCACACCCTGAAAATGGGCGGAATGAACTTCAGCATCGCTTCAGACACCCGCAAGACCCACGAAGACGCCCTGCTCAAGGACGCCGTCTCCGCCTTCAAGGCCCGCGCGCAACTGGCCACTGAGGCCCTTGGCGGCAGCGGTTACAAGCTGGTCAGCCTGAACCTCAACAGCGGTGGCTTCCAGCCGCCGATCATGCGCATGGAAGCGATGAAGGGCGCGGCAATGATGGATGCCGCCGCACCGGAAATCGAAGCGGGCTCCAGCCAGGTCAGCATTAATGCCGATGGGGTGATCGAAGTGCAGATGCCCTGAATCTGCTACATCTTGCTACACAGACAAGCAGCGCCGTTATCCGACGATAGCGGCGCTTTGCCATGTTTTTCTCGTCCATTTATAGAAATGCGACACCACCTACAGCTGCATCGTCATTCCTGTTCTCTCTGCGACATGCCACTTGTCTACGGCATACGCCCTGCATAGCTTCACCCAAGGTCTCCACAAGAGGCCCCTCAGGATCACAACCACAATAACCATGAGGTCACTATGCGTAAGAACGCCGTCATCCAGGCTTTACTCGCCGCTGGGCTGATCGCCAGCACACCCCTTGCCAGCGCCGCCGGCAACCTGGTGTTCTGCTCCGAAGGCAGCCCCGCCGGGTTCGACCCTGGCCTGTACACCACCGGCACCGACTTCGATGCCGCAGCGGAAACCGTGTTCAACCGCCTGAGCCAGTTCGAGCGTGGCGGCACCGCCGTAATCCCTGGCCTGGCCGAGAAGTGGGACATCAGTGAAGACGGCCTGAGCTACACCTTTCACCTGCGCCCCAAGGTGAAATTCCACACCACCGAATACTTCAAGCCGAGCCGCGACTTCAACGCCGATGACGTGCTGTTCACCTTCCAGCGCATGCTCGACAAGGACCACCCGTTCCGCAAAGCCTACCCGTCGGAGTTCCCCTACTTCACCGACATGGGCATGGACGCGAATATCGCCAAGATCGAAAAACTCGACGACATGACCGTCAAGTTCACGCTTAATGAAGTCGACGCCGCCTTTATCCAGAACCTGGCGATGAGCTTCGCTTCGATCCAGTCCGCCGAATACGCCGATAACCTGCTCAAGGCCGGCAAGGCCGCCGATATCAACCAGAAGCCCATCGGTACCGGCCCCTTCGTATTCAGCCGCTACCAGAAAGATGCGGTGATCCGCTTCAAGGGCAACAAGGAATACTGGCAACCGGATGAGGTGAAGATCGACAACCTGATCTTCGCCATCAACACCGACGCCTCGGTACGCATGCAGAAGCTCAAGGCCGGCGAATGCCAGGTGACTCTGTTCCCCCGCCCGGCGGATCTGGATTCGCTGAAAAAAGACCCGAACCTGGACATGCCCGAGCAGGCCGGTTTCAACGTCGGCTATATCGCCTACAACGTCACCCACCCGCCGTTCGACAAACTCGAAGTGCGCCAGGCGCTGGACATGGCGGTGAACAAACAAGGGATCATCGACGCGGTGTACCAGAGCGCCGGCCAACTGGCAGTCAACGGCATGCCACCGACCCAGTGGTCGTATGACGAGAGCATCAAGGACCCCGCCTACGATCCGGAAAAAGCCAAGGAGCTGCTCAAGGCCGCCGGCATCAAGGAAGGCACCGAAATCACCCTGTGGGCCATGCCGGTGCAACGTCCGTACAACCCCAACGCCAAACTGATGGCTGAAATGCTGCAAAGCGACTGGGCCAAGGTCGGCATCAAGGCCAAGATCGTCAGTTACGAATGGGGCGAATACCTCAAGCGCGCCAAAGCCGGCGAACACGACGCCATGCTGATCGGCTGGAGCGGCGACAACGGTGACCCGGACAACTGGCTGGGCACCCTCTATGGCTGCGATGCCGTGGACGGCAACAACTTCTCCAAGTGGTGCCATGCCGACTACGACAAGCTGGTAAAAGCCGCCAAGCGCGTGACCGATACTGCAGAACGCACCGAGCTCTACAAGCAGGCTCAGGTGATTCTCAAGCGTGAAGTGCCGATCACCCCGATCGCCCACTCCACGGTCTACCAGCCGCTGAGCAAGAAGGTCGTAGACTTCAAGATCAGCCCATTCGCGCTGAACTCGTTCTACGGCGTCGGCGTCAAGTAAGCACGCGCTGCACTCCGCCTGGCAGGGCGTTTATCGGCCTGCCAAGCGGACACCACCCGCATAACAGCGCTCGGCCATTGCAGCCGGGCGCATATGGGAGCACCCATTTATATGCTGTCCTTTATTGCCCGCCGCCTGGGGCTGCTGATCCCCACCTTCTTCGGCGTCACCCTGTTGACCTTCGCGCTGATCCGCATGATCCCCGGCGATCCGGTGGAAGTGATGATGGGCGAACGCCGCGTCGACCCGGAAATGCACGCCCAGGCCATGGAACGCCTGGGGTTGAACAAGCCGCTGTATGCGCAGTATTTCGACTATATCGGCCAGCTGGCCCAGGGCGACCTGGGTGAATCACTGCGCACCCGCGAAAGCGTATGGAGCGAATTTCTCACCCTGTTCCCCGCCACCCTGGAACTGTCCCTGGCCGCCCTGCTGTTCGCCGGCACTATGGGGTTAGTTGCCGGTGTAATTGCCGCCCTCAAGCGCGGCTCGCTGTTCGACCACGGCGTAATGGGCATCTCACTGGCCGGTTATTCCATGCCGATTTTCTGGTGGGGCCTGCTGCTGATCATGTTCTTCTCGGTGTGGCTGGGCTGGACGCCGGTGTCCGGGCGCATCGACCTGCTCTACGACATCCCGCCGGTTACCGGTTTTATGCTGATCGACACCCTGCTTTCCGGTGAAGAGGGCGCGTTTGTCGATGCCCTGCGCCACCTGATCCTGCCGGCCATCGTGCTCGGCACCATTCCGCTGGCGGTCATCGCGCGGATGACCCGCTCGGCGATGCTCGAAGTGCTGCGCGAGGACTATGTGCGCACCGCCCGCGCCAAGGGCCTGTCGCCGGCGCGCGTGGTGTTCGTGCACGGCCTGCGCAATGCACTGATTCCAGTGCTCACCGTGTTCGGCCTGCAGGTCGGCGCGCTGCTTGCGGGCGCGGTGCTGACCGAAACCATCTTCTCCTGGCCGGGCATCGGTAAATGGCTGATCGAGTCGATCGGCGCGCGTGACTACCCGGTGGTGCAGAACGGCATTTTGCTGATCGCCTGCCTGGTGATCCTGGTCAACTTCGTGGTGGACATCCTCTACGGATTGGCTAATCCACGCATTCGCCATCAGCGCTAAGAACCTGCCCATGGCCTGCTGCGCGTCGGCGATACCGCGTCAAAACCAGCTTCGGCATGCTCATGTGCAACAGCACACTCCGCTTCCTCAGCTGCTTTTTCCTTGTCTCGCGCTAGCTCGCGAGACCATGCACAGGTTCTACGGAGCCCACTATGACAACTGAAAGCCTAAGCACCAGTCTTGATCAATCGCTGCTCTACCCCTCGCCGCTCAAGGAATTCTGGCAGGCCTTTGCCCACAACAAGGGCGCAGTCGCCGGGCTGGCCTTTATGATCCTGCTGGTGATCTGCGCGCTGTTTGCGCCGTGGATCGCCCCGCATGACCCCAGCGAGCAATACCGCGAGTTTCTGCTCACCCCACCGGCCTGGCTGGAGGGCGGTCAGCTGCAATTTCTACTGGGCACCGATGAAGTGGGCCGCGACCTGCTGTCGCGGTTGATCCATGGCGCGCGACTGTCGCTGCTGATCGGCCTGGCCTCGGTGTTGATGTCGTTGATCCCCGGCATCCTTCTCGGCCTGGTCGCCGGCTTCTTTCCGCGCCTGCTCGGCCCGTCGATCATGCGCCTGATGGACATCATGCTGGCCCTGCCCTCGCTGCTGCTGGCGGTGGCCATCGTCGCCATCCTCGGCCCAGGGCTGATCAACACCATCTTCGCCATCGCCATCGTCTCGCTGCCGTCCTATGTGCGCCTGACCCGTGCTGCGGTGATGGGCGAGCTGAACCGCGACTACGTCACCGCCGCGCGCCTGGCCGGTGCCAGCCTGCCACGGCTGATGTTTATCACCGTACTGCCCAACTGCATGGCACCACTGATCGTGCAGGCCACCCTGAGCTTTTCCTCGGCAATTCTCGATGCCGCGGCCCTGGGTTTTCTCGGCCTCGGCGTACAACCGCCAACGCCTGAGTGGGGCACCATGCTGGCCTCGGCGCGCGACTATATCGAGCGCGCCTGGTGGGTGGTCAGCCTGCCGGGCCTGACCATTCTGCTCAGCGTGCTGGCAATCAATCTGATGGGCGACGGGCTGCGCGATGCACTCGACCCGAAACTCAAGAATGCGCAGTGAGGAACCCCGCATGAGCCTATTGGATATCAAAAACCTCAGTGTGCGTTTCGGCGGCACCAGCGCCATACCCGTGGTCGACGGTCTCGACCTGTCCGTGGAAAAGGGCGAAGTGCTGGCGATTGTCGGCGAATCCGGCTCGGGCAAATCGGTGACCATGATGGCGCTGATGGGGCTGATCGACGCGCCCGGCATCGTCAGTGCCGACGGCCTGCAATTCGACGGCACCGACATGCTGCGGCTCAAGGGCCGCCAGCGCCGGCATATCGTCGGCAAGGACCTGTCGATGGTCTTTCAGGACCCGATGACCGCCCTCAACCCCAGCTTTACCGTGGGTTTCCAGATCGAGGAAGTGCTGCGCCAGCACCTGAATCTCAAAGGCCAGGCCGCGCGGCAACGCGCGCTGCAACTGCTGGAGCGGGTGGAAATTCCTGCCGCCGCCAGCCGCCTGAATGCCTACCCGCACCAGCTGTCTGGCGGCATGAGCCAACGGGTGGCGATTGCCATGGCGATTGCCGCCGAGCCAAAGCTGCTGATCGCCGACGAGCCGACCACCGCGCTGGATGTGACCATTCAGGCGCAGATCATGGATCTGCTGGTGGGCCTACAACGCGAGCAGAACATGGGCCTGGTGCTGATCACCCACGACCTGGCCGTGGTCGCCGAAACCGCGCAACGGGTCTGCGTGATGTATGCCGGGCAAGCGGTGGAGATCGGCAGCGTGCCACAGTTGTTCGACGCACCAACGCACCCCTATACCGAGGCGCTGCTCAAGGCGATTCCCGAGCACAGCCAGGGCCAGCGGCGCCTGGCCACCTTGCCCGGTATCGTACCGGGCCGTTATGACCGTCCAGTAGGCTGCCTGCTGTCGCCACGCTGCCCCTACGCCCAGGCCCATTGCCGTGAACAACGACCAAGCCTGGATACCCATGAACGCGGCGCGGTGCGCTGCTTCTACCCGCTCAATCTGACTGCGGAGGTGGCCTGATGAGCGCCGTCCTGACTGCTCGCGACCTCACCCGCCACTACGAAATATCCCGCGGACTGTTTCAGCCCAACGCTCAAGTGCAGGCGCTGAATGGCGTGTCCTTTGAACTGCAGGCAGGCAAGACCCTGGCGGTGGTCGGCGAATCCGGCTGCGGCAAATCCACCCTGGCCCGTGCGCTAACGCTGATCGAGGAGCCCAGCTCGGGCTCGCTGCAGATCGCCGGGCAGGAAGTGACAGGCGCCAACAAGGCCCAGCGCAAACAGCTGCGCCGTGATGTGCAGATGGTTTTTCAAAATCCCTACGCCTCGCTCAATCCACGGCAGAAGGTCGGTGATCAGCTGGGCGAACCGCTGCTGATCAATACCGCGTTGTCACGCCTGGAACGGCGTGAGCGGGTGCAGGCGATGATGCAACAGGTCGGCCTGCGTCCCGAGCATTACCAGCGCTACCCGCATATGTTCTCCGGCGGCCAGCGCCAACGCATTGCCCTGGCGCGGGCGATGATGCTGCAACCCAAGGTACTGGTGGCGGACGAGCCGACCTCGGCGCTGGACGTGTCGATCCAGGCCCAGGTGCTCAACCTGTTTATGGACCTGCAGGAGCAGTTCAATACCGGCTATGTGTTTATCTCGCACAACCTTTCGGTGGTACGCCATGTCGCCGACGATGTACTGGTGATGTACCTCGGCCGCCCGGTGGAAATAGGCCCTAGCGAACTGATCTACAGTCGTCCGCTGCACCCCTATACCCAGGCGCTGCTGTCGGCGACGCCGACCATTCATCCCGACCCGAGCAAACCAAAGATCAAGATCAGTGGCGAGCTGCCCAACCCGCTATCGCCACCCAGCGGCTGCGCCTTCCACCAACGCTGTCCGCATGCCAGCGAACGCTGTCAGGTTGAACAGCCGGCACTGCGCCTGCTGGATGCACGGCAAGTGGCGTGTCACCATGCCGAGCAGATCAATAGCTAAATGATGTGAGCCCTGGCCAGCTGGGGCTTATTCTTGCGCCGGGCCTCGGTAGAACATCCGATAGCCCAGCAAGCCAACGGCCTCGTTAAGCAGCAAACCGTTCTGCCAGACCGCCTTGCTTTCCGGCAGCCAGCCGCCAGCAGGTCGGCCATTGGGCGTACCGAGAAAGCCCATCGGCGCGCTGATTACCTGCAAACCCGCCTGTTCGAAACTCCAGCGTGACCTGGGCATATGCCAGGCCTGGGTCACCAGCACCACGCGGGTAATCCCAACCTGTTTCAGCAGCTCTGCGCTATGAGTCGCGTTCTCCCAGGTGGTGCGGCTTAAGCCCTCCTGCCAACGCACCGGCAAGGCGTAATCACGCGCCAGCACGTCAGCCATCAACGCCGCTTCACTGGGCGGTGCGCCAAAGTGCAACCCGCCACTGGTGAGCAGCGGCAAACCCGAGGCCTTGGCCAAGCGTGCGGCAAAACGCACCCGTTCCAACGCCAGCAGGCTGGGCTGATCCGCGCCCCAGCCGGGATCAGCCAATTCACGGCCGCCACCCAGCACCACAATCACATCCGCCTGCTGAGCCAAATCAAACCAGTGCCGCTCATGCAATGCCGGCTCGCTTTCCAGCACGCGCGCGGAATATTCGACCACTACCGGCAAACTGAACAGCCACATACCGACCAGCCCGGCAACCAGGCAAGCCGCCGCCACGCGCGGAAAACGCCGCCGCAGCCACCAGGCGGCCAAAAGCAAGAGCAGGAACAGGCCTGGCGGTAGAAAGAACTGTTTGAGGATGTAGCGAATCGGCATGGGGCACCTCACCTGGGTGCGCGCAGCCTAGGGTCTGTTGTCGTTTCAGCACAAGCCGCGTTGCTGCGCAAAATCTCGCCAGGCTAGGCGTGGGACGCAGGTAATGGTTGTTCCCTTGCCAAGTCCCACAACACCGCATGGTGAGATTTTCCGCGCAACCCGAAGGGCTGGGCCTGTTTTAGCGCGTGGCGTTTCACGATTGCCACCTGAATAACCAGATTTAGCGCCTCACGCCATGCCTCGCGCTAAAACAGGCCCGGCGCGGTTGTGAGGAAATGGCAATAGACCCTATCGATGATTGCTCGCCCGAAACAACTGCGAACCGCACGCCTTGCAGGCCTGCACACCATTACCGGACTGCCAGCCGGCCACGGTGCCGCACAGCGCGCAACACAGCTGCAAGCGCCGTTTAAGCAGGGGTTTGACCTTGCCAGGCAGCGCTGCCGTGGCTTTGTGGCCGCAGCGGCTGACCTTGCGCGAGCTCGGCAGCTGCTCGATCTGCGCCATTTCCTGCGCTGCCGCATGCCAGCCACGCAGCCAGTCCAGGTCGCGGTTGAGGTAAGCGCGGATCAACTCCATTTCCGCCGCGGTCAGGCCACGTAGCTCAAGTTCCACCGGCGGTTGCGCGGTCAATGCACTGAGACTGTCCGCTTCGTCAAGGGCCATGGCCAGGCGCTGCAGCAGTCGCTCATAGAGCCCGCCAGCCGGTCCGCCACGCCTTAACTCTGCCATCCATCACCTCGCCCAGGAGCACAATGCCGCTCCCTACTGCAAGCTTAGCGCTCGCCCCCTGACCAGCAGCCCCTCGCGACAAACGGCGAACGCAGGCCAACCCGCGGCTGGCGGCGGCGCAATCAGGGTTTCCCTGAATAAGCGGGGCTCATGTATGCTACGGCGTTTCCCGCAAGCCCTTATTCCCAGCGCCGGTAGCCATGCAAGAACAGTATTCGCCCCGTGAAATCGAAGCCGCCGCGCAATCCCATTGGGATGCGCAGAAATCCTTTGTAGTGAGTGAACAGCCAGGCAAGGAGACCTTCTATTGCCTGTCGATGTTCCCTTACCCGAGCGGCAAGCTGCACATGGGCCATGTGCGCAACTACACCATCGGTGACGTGATCGCCCGCTACCAGCGCATGCAAGGCAAGAACGTGCTGCAACCGATGGGCTGGGACGCCTTCGGCATGCCGGCGGAAAACGCCGCAATGAAGAACAAGGTCGCACCGGCCAAGTGGACCTACGAAAATATCGAATACATGAAGAGCCAGCTGAAATCGCTGGGTCTGGCAGTGGACTGGACCCGCGAGGTCACCACCTGCAAGCCGGACTACTACCGCTGGGAGCAGTGGCTGTTCACCCGTCTGTTCGAAAAGGGCGTGATCTACCGCAAGAACGGCACCGTCAACTGGGACCCAGTGGACCAGACCGTACTGGCCAACGAGCAGGTCATCGACGGCCGTGGCTGGCGTTCGGGCGCGCTGATCGAGAAGCGCGAAATCCCGATGTACTACTTCAAGATCACCGCCTACGCCGAAGAGCTGCTGAGCAGCCTGGATGAGCTGGATGGCTGGCCCGAGCAGGTCAAGACCATGCAGCGCAACTGGATCGGCAAGAGCTTCGGTGCTGACATCGTGTTCGACTACGACGTCGCCAGCATCGGTATCGACGGCCAACTGAAGGTCTACTCGACCCGCCCCGATACCCTCATGGGCGCCACCTACGTCGCCGTGGCCGCCGAACACCCGCTGGCGCAGCGCGCTGCCGAATCCAATCCGGCCATCGCCGCCTTTATCGCCGAGTGCAAGGCCGGCTCCGTGGCTGAGGCCGATATGGCCACCATGGAGAAGAAGGGCCTGGCCACCGGCCAGTTCGTCACTCATCCGCTGACCGGCGACAAGCTGCCGGTATTCGTCGCCAACTACGTGCTGTGGGGCTACGGCGAAGGCGCGGTGATGGCCGTGCCGGCACATGACGAGCGCGACTTCGAATTCGCGGGCAAGTACGACCTGCCGATCAAGCAGGTCTATGCCGGCGAAGGCAAGGACTACAACACCAGCCAATGGCAGGACTGGTACGGCGACAAGGCCGGCCTGACCACCATCAACTCCGGCAAGTACGACGGCCTGGACTTCACTGCCGCCTTCGACGCCATAGTCGCCGACCTGGAAACCAGCGCCCATGGCGCACGCAAGACCCAGTTCCGCCTGCGCGACTGGGGCATCAGCCGCCAGCGTTACTGGGGCTGCCCAATCCCGATCATCCACTGCGACACCTGCGGCGACGTGCCAGTACCGGAAGACCAACTGCCGGTGGTGCTGCCCGAAGACGTGGTGCCGGACGGCGCCGGCAGCCCGCTGGCGAAGATGCCGGAATTCTACGAGTGCAGCTGCCCTAAATGCGGCGCGCCAGCCAAGCGTGAAACCGACACCATGGACACCTTCGTCGAATCGTCCTGGTATTACGCGCGCTACGCCTCGCCGCATTACACCGGCGGCATGGTCGATCCGGAAGCGGCCAACCACTGGCTGCCGGTTGATCAGTACATTGGCGGCATCGAACACGCGATCCTGCACCTGCTCTACGCACGCTTCTTCCACAAGCTGATGCGCGACGAAGGGCTGGTGTCCTCCAACGAGCCATTCAAGAATCTGCTGACTCAGGGCATGGTGGTGGCCGACACCTACTACCGCACCCTGGAAAACGGCGGCAAGGACTGGTTCAACCCGGCGGACGTTGTGCTGGAGCGCGACAGCAAGGCCAAGGTCATCAGCGCCAAGCTGAAAGCCGACGGCCTGCCGGTGGAAATCGGCGGCACCGAGAAGATGTCCAAGTCGAAGAACAACGGCGTCGACCCACAGTCGATGATCGATCAGTTCGGCGCTGACACCTGCCGCTTGTTCATGATGTTCGCCTCGCCGCCCGACATGAGCTGCGAATGGTCGGACGCTGGCGTCGAGGGCGCCAACCGCTTCCTGCGCCGCGTCTGGCGCCTGGCGCAACAGCACGTCAATCT
Source organism: Pseudomonas cimarronensis (assembly GCF_049331905.1). GTDB lineage: Bacteria > Pseudomonadota > Gammaproteobacteria > Pseudomonadales > Pseudomonadaceae > Aquipseudomonas. The sequence goes on from NZ_CP186283.1 coordinate 4,043,202, forward strand.
GGGCGTTGCCGGGGCGCTGGATGTCACCAGCCTGGATGACGAGCAGAAAGCCGTGCGCCGCGCGATTCACCTGGCGATCAAACAGTCGAGTTTCGATATTGGCCAGCACCACAAATTCAACACCGCCATCGCCCAGGTGATGACCCTGATGAATGTGCTGGAGAAGGCCGCACACGCCACCTCGCAAGATCGTGCCCTGCTCCAGGAAGGCCTGGAAGCGGTAGCCCTGCTGCTGGCGCCAATCACTCCGCATATCAGCCACCAGCTGTGGCAGGAACTGGGCCATGAAGAAGCGATCATCGACACTGCCTGGCCACAGGTGGATGAGAGCGCTCTGGTGCAGGACAGTCTGACCCTGGTTATTCAGGTCAACGGCAAGCTGCGCGGCGAAATCATCGTTGCCGCCAGTGCCAGCCGCGAAGAGGTCGAGGCGGCAGCCCGCGCCAACGAGAACGTGCAACGCTTCACCGAAGGCGTGACCATCCGCAAGGTCATCGTGGTACCGGGCAAGCTGGTCAACATCGTCGCCAACTGATTAAGCTCGGCGCCATGCCTGCATGGCGCCGTGACTCTCCAAGGGGATACAAGAGAATGATGAAACGGAATCTGATGGTAATCGGCCTGGCTGTACTGCTCAGCGCGTGCGGCTTCCAGCTGCGTGGCACGGGTGACGTACAGTTTGCGCTCAAGGAACTCGACGTCAGCGCGCGCAACGCCTATGGCGAAACCGTCAACCAGGTGCGCGACGTGCTGCAGAACAACGGTGTGCGCGTTTACCCGGGCGCCCCCTATCGCCTGGTGCTGAGTGACGAGCAGGAAAACCAGCGCGCCGCCAGCTTTACCAGCGCAGCCCGCACCGCCGAATACGAACTGACCAAGACCCTCACATACGAGATTCGGGGCAGCAAAGACCTGCTGCTGATGAGCAACAAGCTGGAAGTGCAGAGCTACTACACCCAGGACGGCAACAACCTGATCGGTGGTGACCAGGAAGCGGCTCAGCTGCGCCAGGAAATGAACCGCGAACTGGTCCAGCAACTGGTGCAGCGCCTGCAACAGGTCAGCCCGGACCAGCTCGACCAGCTGCAACAGGCCGCAGAAGCCAAGGCCAAAGCCGAAGCTGACGCCCTGGAAGCCGCTCGCCAACAACAGGCCGCGCAACCGCAGCAGTCGCCGATTCAGCTGCCGATTCCCGCCCAGTAAGCTTGCCGGGCCGCACCTGCGGCCCAGCCCTGCGCCCCCATGAAGCTCAATTCCGCACAACTCGGCAAACACCTGCAGGGCAACCTGAGCCCGGTTTACGTGGTCAGCGGTGATGAACCGCTGCTCTGCCAGGAAGCCGCCGATGCCATTCGCGCCGCGACCCGCCAACAGGGTTTCAGCGAGCGTCAGGTGTTCAACGCCGACAACAACTTCGACTGGGGCAACCTGCTACAGGCCGGCGCCAGCCTGTCACTGTTCGCCGACAAACGCCTGCTGGAACTGCGCCTGCCCAACGGCAAGCCCGGCGACAAGGGAGCAGCCGCGCTGCTGGAATACCTCGCCCGCCCCGCCGAAGACACCGTGCTGCTGATCAGCCTGCCCAAGCTCGATGGCAGCGCACAGAAGACCAAATGGGGCAAGGCGCTGATCGAAGGCGCGCAGACGCAGTTCGTGCAAATCTGGCCGGTCGAGGCCAGCCAGCTGCCGCAGTGGATTCGCCAGCGCCTGGCGCAATCAGGCCTCAGTGCCAGCGCCGAAGCCGTGGACATGATTGCCGTACGCGTCGAAGGCAACCTGCTCGCCGCCGCCCAGGAAATCGAAAAGCTCAAGCTGCTCGCCGAAGGCACGCAGATCGACGTCGACACCGTACACGCCTCGGTCGCCGACAGCGCACGCTTCGATGTATTCGGCCTGATCGACGCGGCTCTGAATGGCGAAGCCGCCCACGCCCTGCGCATGCTCGAAGGGCTGCGCGGCGAAGGCGTCGAACCACCGGTGATTCTCTGGGCCCTGGCCCGCGAAATACGCCTGCTGGCAACCATCGCCCAGCAGTACGCTCAGGGCATGCCCCTGGAAAAAGCCTTCAGTTCGGCCCGCCCCCCCGTTTGGGACAAGCGCCGGCCACTGGTCAGCAAAGCCCTGCAACGCCTGTCCGCCTCACGCTGGGCGGCCTTGCTGCAGGACGCTCAACAGATCGACGCACAGATCAAGGGGCAAGCGCCAGGCGATCCCTGGAGCGGCCTGGGCCTGCTGACTTTGAACATCTGCGGCCAGCGCCTGGGCCTGAACCGCTAACCCCCGGAATCTGGACATTTTCCAGAGCGCGGTGCATGCTGCGCGCGCCTGCACCGTGCAGGTCACGCCCCGAGGAATGAACATGGCGAAGAACCGCAAACACCGGCCGAACAAGGCCAAATCCCTGATCGCCCAACCGCTGTTTCGCTCACGCCAGGAAACACCCGGCAAAGGCAAAGGCAGCTACCGCCGCGAAGCCTCCCAGCAAAACTGGGAGGCTTCATACTTTCTGGCCGCCTGAAAAGCCCGCCGCAGCCCGCCAGCACCCGCACATCAGCCCAATCATGCTAAGGTTACGGCCTGCGAAACGTGCCGAGACCACCATGCCTGACCTGTTTCTTCGTGGCCTGTCCCATAGCGCCACCGCCTGCGCCCTGCTGCTCCTGACCGCCTGCGCAGAAGCACCTGCACAACCACTCGCCGCCGCAGCGATTACGCCGCCTCCGGCAACCGTCAGCCAGCCGGCAGCTACCGCGCTCGCGCCAGCCCCCCTGCTCAGTTTTGACGAATGGCGCATGCTGCTGCGCAGCGATGCAATTGCAGCCGGCATCGATGCCGAACTGTTTGATCGCACCTTCGCTGGCATCACCCTGGACCCCAAGGTTATCGCCGCAGACAACAGTCAACCGGAATTCACCCGCCCGGTCTGGGAATACATCGATGGCGCCGTCTCGGTCTCGCGCATCGCCCAGGGCCGCCTGCTCAAGGCCCAACACCGCCCAACCCTGAAAGCCATCCGCAGCACCTACGCCGTAGACCATGAAGTGCTGATCGCCATCTGGGGCATGGAAAGCAACTACGGCAGCAATATCGGCAGCCATAACGTTATCCGCTCGCTGGCCACCCTGGCCTACGACGGTCGCCGTCAGGTGTTCTGGCGCAGCCAGCTGCTCGCCGCACTCCAGATCCTGCAAGCCGGCGACGGCCCAGCGCAGGGTCTGATCGGTTCATGGGCCGGCGCCATGGGGCAAACCCAGTTTATGCCGACCACATTCAACCAGCATGCAGTGGATTTTGATGGCGATGGCAAGCGTGATCTGTGGAGTTCCACCCCTGACGCCCTTGCCTCTGCCGCCCATTACCTGCAAGCCTCGGGTTGGGAAAACGGCCAACCCTGGGGCTTTGAAGTGAACCTGCCACAAGGCTTCGACTACGCCCTGGCTGACCCGGAAATACGCCGCAGCCTGGCGCAATGGCGCATCCTCGGGATCAACCCGATCAGAGCCATTGATACCAACGAGCAAAGCCAGGCCACGCTGTTTCTGCCTGCGGGCCATCGCGGCCCGGCGTTCCTGCTGCTGAACAACTTCCGCAGCATTCTCAAGTACAACAACTCCACCGCCTACGCCCTGGCCATCGGCCTGCTCAGCGATGCCCTGGATGGCAACCCCGGCGTGCAGGCCGCCTGGCCGCGCAACGACCGCCAACTGGGGCGCAGCGAACGCATCGAACTGCAGGAACTGCTGGCCAGCAAAGGCTATGAGCCTGGCCCGGCAGACGGCATTATCGGCGCCAACACGCGCAAGGCTGTTCGGGCCTTTCAGCAGAGCCTCGGCCTGCCCGCCGATGGCTATCCCAGCCATGAGCTGCTGCAAAAACTCCGCTAAGCCCCCGCACCGCCCCAGCCTGACATCATTGCTCAACTACACTTGAGCGATGATGCCTACTGCCGATAACACGCAAGGACGCTCCTACTTCCCTCAGGGGTCAGCCAACCGGTGTTTTACAAGGTGCCTTGCGATGTTCAATAACAAGCTCAAAGAGGAACTGGCCGAACTGCGTGAAGAGCTGGCCAGCCTGCGGCAGATCCGCGACTCGATTTACAGTGAAATGCTGGTAATCGAGATCGACCCGAACGGCACGATTCGCCATGCCAACGACGATTTCCTCCGCGAAATGCACTACGAGCGCAGCACCCTGCTGGGTCGCGCGCTGGAATCGCTGATTCCCACATCGTTCCATACAGAGCCCAACTACCAAAATCTGCAGCAGGCCTTGCGCCAGCGCAAACACCTCAATGGTGCCTTTCGCTTGCTGCGCGGCAACGGCCAGGAAGCCTGGCTCCGCGCCGTCTGGCAGCCCGTACTGAATAGTCGTGGCGAGCTGCTCTATTTTGCCTGTTTTGCCACCGATCTGACCCGCACCATCACCACCTCCCGCGAGCATGAAGGCCTGATCGATGCGTTGCTGCGCTCAACTGCAGTGATCGAATTCAACCTGGCCGGCGAAGTCCTCACTGCCAACCAGCGCTTTCTCGATGGCATGGGCTATCGCCTGGAACAGATCAAAGGCAAGCATCATCGCCAGTTCTGCGAGCCGGAGGAATATAACTCCCATGGCTACCACGACTTCTGGGCGCGCCTAAACCGCGGCGAATATGTTGCCGGGCGCTTCAAGCGCATCGACAGCGCGGGCCGCACGGTGTGGCTGGAAGCCTCTTACAACCCCATCGTCGACAACCACAACAAGCTCTACAAGGTGGTCAAGTTTGCCTCCGTGATTACCGAGCAGGTCAATCAGGAAGAGGCCGTGGCCAATGCCGCCAACATGGCCTACAGCATCTCGCAACACACCGACGCCAGCGCTAACAAAGGTGCCAGCGTGGTCAGCCAGACCGTCGCCGTCATGCAGCGTATCGCCCGGCAAATGCAGGAAGCCAGCGAGGGCATCGAGGCCTTGGACAAGCAGTCGCAACTGATCAGCACCATCATGCAGACCATTCGCGGCATTGCCGAACAGACCAATCTGCTGGCCTTGAACGCCGCCATCGAAGCCGCACGAGCCGGTGATCAGGGCCGCGGTTTCGCCGTAGTGGCCGACGAAGTGCGGCAACTGGCAGGACGCACCAGTCAGGCCACTGAGGAAATCGTCGACGTGGTGCAAAGAAACCAGAGCCTGGCGCAACAGGCAGTGAGCAGCATGGCCAGCAGCCGCCAGCAGGCAGAGCAAGGCCTGGACCTGGCCAATGAGGCGGGCACGGTCATTGTGGAAATCCAGGAAGGCGCCAAGCAGGTGGTGCAGGCCGTAGAGCAGTTCGCCAACCAGTTGCAGCAGTAACCCTGCGCGCTTGCCTACGGAGCGCCTGCCTGAACCGCACAGCGCCCGCCGGACTGAACGGTCAGCTTCTGTGATAAGCTGCGCGGCGGCCACAAGCCGCCTCGTTCACGGAGCCTCTAGCGGAGCCCAGATTGCCGATGTCCGATACCTCCCCGCCAAAAACCGTCGCCAGTGGCGAAAAATTCCGTACCAGCCAAGGCATCACCGCGATCAAGGACGGCCAGAAGCGCCGCGCCTCCAGCGAGCCTCAAGTGTTCGAGCCCAAACCCAAGTGGCTCCGCGTCAAGGCACCTGGCGGCAGCCGCTTCGAGGCGGTCAAGCGCAATGTCAGCGAACACCGCCTGAGCACCGTGTGTCAGGAATCCCACTGCCCGAATATGGGCGAATGCTGGTCCAACGGCACCGCCACCATCATGCTGATGGGCTCGGTGTGCACCCGCGCCTGCCGCTTCTGCGCAGTTGACACCGGCAACCCCAATGGCTGGCTGGACCTGGAAGAGCCGCAGAACACCGCCAAATCGGTGGAGCTGATGGCCCTGCGCTATATCGTGCTGACCTCGGTGGACCGCGACGATCTGGATGATGGCGGTGCCAGTCACTACGCGGCCTGTGTACGAGCGATCAAGAACAACACCCCGCAGGTGGTGGTAGAAGCCCTGACCCCGGACTTCGACGGCGACCTAGCGGCTATCGAACGGGTAGTGGATTCCGGGCTCGAAGTGTTCGCGCAGAACGTTGAGACGGTCAAACGCCTCACTCACGTGGTACGCGACCCACGTGCCGGCTATGAAAAAACCCTGAACGTATTGGCCCACGCCAAACGTCACCGCCCGGACGTGCTGACCAAGACCAGCCTGATGCTGGGTCTGGGCGAGACCGACGAAGAGATCATCCAGACCATGGATGACCTGCGCGCCATCAACGTCGACATCCTCACTCTCGGTCAGTACCTGCAACCCACGCGCAACCACCTGAAGGTGCAGCGCTGGGTCAGCCCGGAAGAGTTCAATCGTTTCCGCGAGATCGGCCTGGAAAAAGGCTTTATGGAAGTCGCTGCCGGCCCGCTGGTGCGCTCCAGCTACCGCGCCGACAAGGTGTTCGAGAAGAACAACCTGGGCCTGGCCGCGCCGGTGCCCGTACCGGGCCAAGAGCTTAACAACAGCCTGATCCCGGCCCTCAATCTGAACTGATTGAGCCACACAACGCCTGACCTGGGGCTCTGCCTGAAGTCAGGCGTTTGTGTATCCGCCCAACCCGGCTTAACAGTCGATTGCGCTCGCCAGACTCTGCTGCTGCGCGTAATCGAGGTGCTTGACCAGTTGCTCACGCAGCCGCGCGCTGACCTCGGACATATCAATCGGCTCAGCCACCAGATCGGCGAGCTGAGTCATGGCCATGCCGGCATAACCGCAAGGGTTGATGCGCTGGAACGGCTGCAGATCCATATCCACATTCAGCGCCAGGCCATGAAAAGAGCGACCGTTGCGGATACGCAGGCCGAGCGAGGCGATCTTCGCGCCATTCACATACACACCCGGCGCGTCCGGCTTGGCATTGGCACTGACGCCATAGCTGGCCAGCAGATCAATCAGGCTGCGCTCGATCCGACTCACCAGTTCACGCACACCGATACCGCTACGACGCACATCCAGCAGCAGGTAGGCGACCAGCTGGCCGGGGCCGTGGTAGGTCACCTGACCACCACGGTCGACCTGTACCACCGGAATATCTCCCGGAAACAGCACATGCTCGGCTTTGCCGGCCTGGCCCTGGGTAAATACCGGCGCGTGTTCGAGCAGCCAGATTTCGTCAGGCGTATCCGCGCTACGGCTGTCGGTAAAGCGCTGCATCGCATGCCAGGTAGGCTGATAGTCGACCTGGCCCAGCTCACGAAAGCCGAGCGACAGGCTCATTACAGCACCATATGCACGATACCGGTCGCGCGCAGGGCGCTGTTGATATCGCGTAGCTGATCTTCGCTGGTGGCTTCGATATGCAGCTGCACGGTGGTGTACTTGCCGTTGCTGCTCTGGCGTTCGGCCAGGGTGCTGAGATCGACCTTGGCATGCTGGCTAAGTATCTCGATCACCGTGCTCTTGTAGTTTTCGCCACTGTCACCGACCACCTTGATCGGGTAGTCCGCGCAGGGGAATTCGATTTTGTGCGATTTGACGTCGGTCATGGCAGTAACGGCCTCGTAAGCCGTGGCAACAACAGCGCCCCTGCAGGTCGGTAGGGGCGCGCTGGTCACGCTATCAGTTGAACAATCCAAAGAAGAACAGGCTGATGCTATCCCACAGGCGACGGAAGAAGCTGCCTTCCTCGACAACCTCAAGGGCAATCAGATCGGCGCTGTGCACCACTTCTTCACCCAGTTTCACTTCAACCTTACCAATCACATCACCCTGGGTAATCGGGGCGGTGAGCTGCGGGTTGAGGATCATGCCGGCCTGCAATTTTTCCAGCTGACCTTTCGGCAGCGTCAGGCTCAGATCAGCACCAAGGCCGGCTTTAACCTGACGCACGGTGCCTTTCCACACCTGGGCCTGAGCCAGCTCCTGGCCTTGCTTGTAGAAGGTGCGGGTTTCGAAGAAGCGGAAGCCATAGGTGAGCAGCTTCTGGGTTTCAGCAGCGCGGGCCGATTCACTGACGGTACCAAACACCGAAGTGATCATCCGCGCGCCATCACGCACCGCTGAAGCTACCAGGCAGTAACCAGCCTCTTCGGTATGACCGGTTTTCAGACCATCGACAGTCTTGTCGCGCCACAGCAGCAGGTTGCGGTTGCCCTGCTTGATGTTGTTCCAGAGGAACTCCTTCTGCGCGTAGATGGCGTAGTGTTCCTGGTCTTCATTGATGATGGCACGGGCCAGAATCGCCATGTCATGAGCACTGGAATAGTGCTCCGGATGCGGCAACCCGGTGGCATTCATAAAGTGGCTATTGGTCATGCCCAGACGTGCAGCGGTCTCGTTCATCATGTCGGCGAAGGCGTCTTCGCTGCCGGCGATGTACTCGGCCAGGGCGATACTGGCATCGTTACCGGACTGAATGATCACACCGTGCAGCAGATCGTCTACGGTGGCCTGGCTGTTCAGCGGCAGGAACATGGTCGAGCCGCCGGAAGCCGCACCGCCGGTACGCCAGGCGTGCTCGCTGATTGGCACCAGGTCCTGCTCGCCGATCTTGCCCTTGCGAATTTCCAGGGTGGCGATGTAGGCGGTCATCAGCTTGGTCAGGCTGGCTGGCGGCAAACGCTGGTCACCGTTGTTTTCCACCAGCACCTTGCCGCTGGCGGCGTCCAGCAGCACATAGGATTTGGCAGCCAACTGCGGTGCGGCAGGCACCACTTGCTGATTGGCCCAGGCAGCCGGGGCGCTGAGCAGGAAAAGTGAGAGGAAAACGCGTTGCGCAAAGCTGGTGATATTCATCCGTCTCTCTAGATTGCTGATGGTCGAACAGGCCCAATGGGCATAAGTTGCTTATTCCCCCGGCCAGGCGTGGCTGACCGGAGTTGTTTGTTTAGTCCCGCAGAAACAGCAGAAGTGCCCGGTCAGTCTGCCTTGACCAGGGTTGGTTCACCGAGATTGGCCAAGCGCACGCTGCTTTGCAGCTGCTCAGCCTCGCTTTGGCTGCTCACCGGCCCCAGGCGCACGCGGTGCAAGATCTGCTGGTTGCGCACCACTGAGCTGACGAATACCGGTGCAGCTACCATCTCGCTCAGCTTGGCCCGGAGCAGCTCCGCAGCGTCCGGATTGGCGAAGGCGGCCACTTGGAGATACAGGCCAGAGGCTCCGACTGAAGCGTTTTTTTTTGCGTCGATCTGCACGGGGAGCACCGCGGCGGCATGCTGCTGCGGGGGCGGTGAATACTGTTCAATCGGCTGCGCGACGGGCTGTGCAACCGGCTTGGTCTGAGCCACCTGCTGCGGCGCAGCCAGCACCATCGGCACCGGACGGCCCTGCTGAGCCCACCACTCGTGCGGGTCGATACCTTCGACCTTGACCCGCGCGGTGCCGCTTTCGGCATAGCCGAGCTTCTTCGCGGCCGCGAAAGACAAGTCGATGATGCGATCGGAATAGAACGGGCCGCGGTCATTGACGCGCAGAATCGCGGTCTTGCCATTCTCCAGGTTGGTTACGCGCACGTAGCTCGGCAGCGGCAGGGTCTTGTGTGCTGCGGTCATGCCATACAGGTCGTAGGTCTCACCGTTGGCAGTGGCCTGGCCATGGAACTTGGTGCCATACCAGGACGCCGGGCCAATCGCCTGATAGCGACGGGCATCGGGAATCGGGTAGTACTGTTTGCCAAACACGGTGTAGGGGCTGGCCTTGACCGGGCCGTAGTGCGGCATGGGCACGGCATCAGGAATCCGCGAGACATCGACATCCCACCAGGGCGCACCATCCTTGTGTGGACGGCTGTAATTGCCCGGGCCGGAAATCGCACCACCCGCCTGCACAGGAGCGACAGGCTCTGGCGCACGGGTGGACGAGCAACTGGCCAGAGCCAGCGCCAGACCGCCGTACAGCGCCAATTTGAAAGGCAAACGCGACATCAGTTCTTACCCCGTGCATCAACCAGCAACTCGGCCAGCTGATTGACCGCCATGGCATACATCACACTGCGATTGTAGCGGGTGATCACAAAGAAGTTAGGCAGGCCGAGCCAGTACTCGTCGCCCTCGGCGCCTTCCAGACGGAAGGCAGTTACCGGCAGGTCGGCCGCCAGCGGGTCGGCGCTGGTCCAGCCCAGCGCACGTAGCTCAGCGACATTCTTCACCGGGTCCAGGCCCGCAGTCAGGCCTTGTTCGGCCTGCGCGCCTTTGACGGTAGCGGCACTGACCACCGGCTGGCCCGGCTGCCAGTGGTGGCGCTTGAAGTAACTGGCGACGCTGCCGATGGCATCGGTCGGGTTGCTCCAGATATTGATATGACCATCACTGTCAAAGTCCACGGCATAGGCGCGGAAGCTGCTCGGCATAAATTGCGGCAGGCCCATGGCACCGGCGTAGGAGCCGGTCATGCTCAGCGGCTCGACCTGCTCTTCACGGGTCAGCAGGAGGAACTCGCGCAGCTCCTTGCGAAAGAATGGGGCGCGCGGCGGATAGTCGAAGGCCAGGGTCGACAGCGCGTCCATCACGCGCCAGCTTCCGGTATTGCCACCGTAGAAGGTTTCCACACCGATGATCGCGACGATCACCTCTGGCGGTACACCGTACTCAGCCTCGGCACGGGCCAGGGTCGCTTCATGCTGTTTCCAGAACTCGACGCCCTTGCTGATGCGCTTGTCGGTAATAAAGATCGGCCGGTAGTCCTTCCACGGCTTGGCCTTTTCCGCGGGGCGCGAAATGGCATCGAGAATCGCCTGTTTGCGTTCGACCTGAGCAAACAGCTCGACCAGTTGCTCGCCGGCAAAACCGTAGTCACGGGTCATTTCGGCCACAAACTCGGCCACCTGGGGTGACTGCTGGTAATCGCCGGCAACAGCCGCCTGGGCTACCCCAAACACCCCAGCCAGAGCCAGCCAAGGTGCAGTTCGTACCATCCAGCCACGCGCGTTTTGCATTGAATTCATAATCCCAATCAAGCCTGCGTCATCCACTTTCGATGAGTGTGGATCGACATCAAAATTCCAAATCCTGCCAACAAGGTGATCAGCGAGGTGCCGCCATAACTGATAAAGGGCAAGGGCACCCCCACCACCGGCAGCAGGCCGCTGACCATACCGATATTGACGAAGACATACACGAAGAAGGTCATGGTCAGCGCGCCGGCGAGCAGCTTACCGAACAGCGTCTGCGCTTGCACGGTAATCACCAGGCCGCGCGCGATCAACAGCAAGTACACCAGCAGTAACAAACACACCCCGACCAGGCCGAATTCCTCGGCCAGCACCGCGATGATGAAGTCGGTGTGGCTCTCCGGCAGAAAGTCCAGGTGTGACTGGGTACCTTGCAGCCAGCCTTTGCCCAACACACCGCCTGAACCGATGGCGGCCTTGGACTGAATGATGTTCCAGCCACTTCCCAGCGGATCGCTTTCCGGATTGAGGAAGGTCAGCACGCGCTGCTTCTGGTACTGGTGCATGACGAAGAACCACATGCCGACGGCGATCGGCACCACGGCCGCCACAGCGCTGATCACCCAACGCCATTGCAGCCCGGCGATAAACAGCACGAAGCCACCCGAAGCGAGAATCAGCAGCGAGGTGCCCAGATCAGGCTGCATCAGGATCAGCACAAAAGGCACGATGATCATCGCCAGGCTGATACAGATATGTTTCAGGCGCGGCGGCAGGCTGCGATTGGACAGATACCAGGCGATGCTCGCCGGCATGATGATCTTCATAAACTCCGAAGGCTGAAAGCGGATCACCCCAGGGATATTGATCCAGCGCGTAGCCCCCATGGCGTTGTGGCCCATGACATCCACCACCACCAGCAGGGCCACGCCGCCGACATAGGCCAGCGGCACCCAGCGCTCCATAAAGCGCGGCTCGAACTGGGCGATGATGAACATGCCGACCAGACCAATGCCAAAGGAACTGGCCTGCTTCATCAGCAGATCGACGTTCTTGCCACTGGCGGAATAGAGAATCATCAGGCTGCCGCAGGCCAGCACCAGCAACAGCAGCAACAGAATGCCGTCGATATGCAGGCGCTGCAGCAGGGTCGCCCGGCGGCGCAGCAAGTCTTCGGTGGACAGGTTGCGGTCGAAACTACTGTTCATGGTGCAGCGACCTCGGCCGCCACAGGCGGAGCAAATTCGGCTTTCAACTGACCGTTCTCATCCAGCAACCAGGCGTCCATCACCTGCTTGACCACTGGCGCAGCCACGCCAGAGCCGGACTCACCATTCTCGACCATCACCGACACGGCGATCTGCGGGTTGTCCGCCGGGGCGAAGGCGACGAACAGTGCGTGGTCGCGATGGCGCTCCTGGACCTTACTGCGGTCGTACTTCTCGCCCTGCTTGATTGCCACCACCTGAGCAGTACCGCTCTTGCCGGCAATCCGGTAGACCGAGGCGTCGCCCACCTTGCGCGCCGTACCGCGCGGCCCATGCATGACCTGCTCCATGCCATGACGACCAAAGTCCCAGAACTTCGGATCACGCAGCACAATATCCGGCAGCGGGTTGGGGTCCACCGGCACACGGCCCTGAATGGTCTTGGCCAGGTGCGGGCGAATCCACTTGCCGCGCGTGGCCATCAGCGCTGTGGCCTGCGCCAGTTGCAGCGGTGTGGTCTGCATATAGCCCTGACCAATACCGAGAATCAGCGTCTCGCCCGGATACCAGGCCTGACGATAGCGCGCCCGCTTCCACTCCCGAGACGGCATTAAGCCGGCGGTTTCTTCGAACATGTCCAGCGCCACACGCTGACCCAAGCCGAAACGGCTCATGTAGTCATGCATGCGGTCGATGCCCATCTTGTGCGCCAGCGAATAGAAATAGGTGTCGTTGGAACGGGCAATGGCCAGGTCCATATCCACCCAGCCATCACCGGTGCGGTTCCAGTTGCGGTATTTATGGCTATGCCCCTGCAACTGATAGAAGCCTGGGTCGAACACCCGCGTTTGCGGCGTCACCACGCCGGCATCCAGCCCAGCCACGGCCACCATCGGTTTGATCGTCGAGCCCGGCGGGTAGAGGCCCCGCAGTACACGGTTGTACAGCGGCCGGTCGATGGAGTCGCGCAAATCGGCATAGGCTTTAAAGCCGATACCGGTGACAAAGGGGTTAGGGTCGAAGCTCGGCTGACTGACCATGGCCAGCACTTCGCCGGTTTGCGGCAAGATCGCCACAATCGCCCCGCGACGCCCTGCGAGGGCCGCCTCGGCAGCTTCCTGCAGACGCACATCAAGGCTCAGGACGATGTCCTTGCCAGGCGTCGGATCGGTGCGTTTGAGCACGCGCAAGACGCGGCCACGGGCATTGGTCTCGACTTCCTCGTAGCCCACCTGACCGTGCAGCTCGTCTTCATAGAAGCGCTCGATGCCGGTCTTGCCGATGTGGTGCGTACCGCTGTAAGCCACCGGATCAAGCTCTTTCAGCTCTTTCTCGTTGATCCGCCCGACATAACCCACCGAGTGAGCAAAATGCTCGCCCAGCGGATAGTGCCGCACCAGCTGCGCCGCCACCTCAACCCCTGGCAGACGGAACTGGTTGATGGCGATCAGGGCAATCTGCTCCTCGCTCAACTCGAACAACACCGGCACCGGCTCGAATGGTCGCCGCCCCTGACGTACCCGCCGCTCGAACAGCGCACGCTCATCCGGCCCAAGCTTCAGCACTTCGACAATCACATCGAGCACCTGCGGCCAATCGCCAGCACGCTCGCGGGTCAGGGTCAGGCTGAAGCTGGGCCGGTTATCAGCGATGATCACCCCGTTACGGTCGAAGATCAGCCCACGGTTCGGCGGAATCGGCTGTACATGGATGCGGTTATTTTCCGCCAGGGTGGTGTGGTACTCGTACTGCACCACCTGCAGGTAATACAGGCGTACGAGCAGCACCGAGGTCAGCAGCAACACCACCACAGCCCCTACCACCGCACGTTTGCGGATCAGGCGGCTGTCTTTTTCGTGGTCTTTCAGGCGTATGGGCTGCGGCATCGGTGGCGGCTGGCTACTGGCTGATTATTTGTGATACGGGTGGCCGGACAACACGGTCCAGGCTCGGTACATCTGTTCGCCGATCAGAATGCGCACCAGCGGGTGCGGCAGGGTCAGCGGCGACAACGACCAGCGCTGTTCACTGCGTGCCTGCACCTCAGGCGCCAGCCCTTCCGGGCCGCCGACCATAAGGTTGACCGTGCGCGCATCCAGGCGCCACTTGTCCAGCTCGACCGCCAGCTGCTCGGTGCTCCAGGGTCGCCCTTCGACCTCCAGGGTGACGATGCGTTCCCCAGGCTGCACCTTGCTCAGCATGGCCTCGCCTTCCTGACGGATCATGCGCGCTACATCAGCATTCTTGCCGCGAGTAGTCAGCGGAATCTCCACCAGTTCCAGCGACAGCTCGCTGGGCATCCGTTTGGCATATTCCTGCCAACCGTCTTCCACCCAGCGCGGCATGCGCGAACCCACGGCGATCAACTTGATGCGCACAGCTTGGCGTCCTTATTCCTGCTCAGCACCCGGCTCAGCACTGAACTGCGCACGCGTCTGCTCGGCACCCTGCCACAGGCGCTCAAGGTCGTAGAACTGGCGAGCCGTCGGCAGCATCACGTGTACCACGATGTCGCCGAGGTCGAGCAGGGCCCACTCGCCACTGTCCAGGCCTTCGCTGCCCAGCGGGCGTACGCCCTGCTCCTTGGCTTTCTCCAGCACGTTGTCGACCAGCGACTTGACGTGACGGCTGGAGGTGCCGCTGGCGATCAGCATGAAGTCCGTGATGCTGGTCTTGCCACGCACGTCGATCACGGTGATGTCTTGCGCCTTGATCTCTTCCAGGGCGGCGGTGGCCAGTTTGACCAGCGCTTCGCTCTGCATTTTTGCGTTTGTCATAAGTAACTCATTTGCCTCGTGTTCAATTCGCGCCACGGTACAGTCCGTGGGCATGGATATAGGCCAGTACCGCGTCAGGCACCAGATAGCGCGCCGACTTTCCGCTCGCCAGCAGCGCGCGGACCTGGGTAGCCGACACCGCCAGGGGTGTCTGCCAGATAAAAGCAATCTGCCCACTCGGCCCGTCCAGCGCCGAAGGGTCACTCACACTGCGTGCCGCCAGCAGATCGCGCAGCGCCTCGGGCGCTTCACTGTCGGCATCCGGCCGCTGCAACACCAGAATATGGCAGTGCTGCAGCAACTCACCCCAACGCTGCCAGCTGGGCAAACCGCAAAAGGCATCCCAGCCCAGCAGCAGAAACAACTGGTCATCCACTGCCAACTCACTGCGCAACGACTCCAGCGTGTCGATGCTGTAGGACGGTTTGTCGCGTTGCAGCTCGCGATCATCCACCCGCAGCACCTCAGCATCCGCCACCGCCAGCCGCACCATGGCCAGGCGATCCTCGGCACTGACCTCTGGCGCACTGCGATGTGGCGGCCGCGCGCTGGGGATCAGGCGCAGCTCATCGAGTTGCAGCACCTCGGCGACTTCCACGGCACTGCGCAGATGGCCGATGTGCACCGGGTTAAAGGTGCCACCCAGTATCCCGATGCGCCGGGCGCCAGTGTGTCGGGCCATCAGGTGCGGATGTGTCCGTCGCCGAACACCACGTACTTCTCGCTGGTCAGACCTTCCAGACCAACCGGGCCACGGGCGTGCAGCTTGTCAGTGGAAATGCCGATTTCCGCGCCCAGGCCGTACTCGAAACCATCGGCAAAACGGGTCGAGGCATTGACCATCACCGAAGCGGAATCCACCTCGGTGAGGAAGCGCCGCGCATCCGTGAAGTTCTCGGTGATGATCGCGTCGGTGTGCTTGGAGCCGTACTGATTGATGTGCTCAATGGCAGCGTCCAGCGACTCGACAATGCGAATTGCCAGGATCGGCGCGTTGTACTCGGCGTACCAGTCGTCTTCGCTGGCCTCCAGCACGTCGCTGCCGAGCAGCGCACGGGTCGCGGCGTCGCCACGCAACTCAACCCCCTTGTCGCGGTAGATCGCAGCCAGCGGCGGCAGCACCTTGCCCGCCACGGTCGCGTGCACCAGCAGGGTTTCCATGGCGTTGCACGGCGAATAACGCTGGGTCTTGGCGTTGTCGGCAACGCGAATCGCCTTGTCCAGATCAGCGGCGACGTCGATATAGACGTGGCAAACGCCATCCAGGTGCTTGATCACCGGCACCTTGGCATCGCGGCTGATGCGTTCGATCAGGCCCTTGCCGCCACGCGGCACAATCACGTCGACGAATTCGGGCATAGTAATCAGCGCGCCAACGGCGGCGCGATCAGTGGTTTCCACCACTTGCACGGCACTGGCCGGCAAATCGGCCTCGGCCAACCCCTGCTGGATGCAGCGAGCAATCGCCTGGTTGGAATGGATCGCTTCGGAGCCGCCACGCAAAATAGTGGCGTTGCCGGATTTCAGGCACAGGCTGGCGGCGTCGATGGTCACGTTCGGGCGCGACTCGTAGATGATGCCGATCACGCCCAGCGGCACGCGCATCTTGCCTACCTGAATACCCGACGGCAGGTAACGCATGTCACGGATCTCGCCAATCGGATCAGGCAGCGTAGCAACCTGACGCAGGCCTTCGATCATCGAATCGATCACTGCCGGGGTCAGCGCCAGGCGGTCGACCATGGCCGGCTCCAGGCCGTTGGCGCGGGCGGCGGCCAGGTCCAGCTGGTTAGCGGCGGTCAGCTCAGCGCGAGCGGCGTCGAGGGCATTGGCAGCGGCCTGCAAAGCGCGATTCTTCTGCGCGGTGCTGGCGCGGGCGAGCACCCGCGAGGCCTCACGCGCGGCGCGGCCCAGGCGGGTCATATAGTCGAGCACGGACTCAGTCATGATCTTGGCAGGTCTGGCGGTTGAAAAAAGTCGTTGAGTATAACGGGCGCGCCGCCTCACGCCCAGCGCTGTGCGGCGGACGGTAAACAGCGCGTTCGCCCCAACCCACGGTAACGCCGCCAGGCCCCAGCCCGCAGGCCACTCCGAGAAACAGTGACACCAGCCCCCCGCTGCCGCCCGAAGGTTAGGTAAACAAAAACCGCCCAAATGTTTACCGTGCACTTGAAAGAAAAACAGGCGGCCGACCGCCGGGGTGGGATCAGCATGCATTACCGTACCGACTACTGCGCTGCACAACTCAACGACGCCCCCCAGGTGCTGCACCTCGGCGAACTACGCCTGCATTACCAGGCTTACGCCCAGCGCAGCCATGACCCACGCCCCCCCGTGCTGATGCTGGGCGGCGCCTTCCAGAGTTTTCGCTCGTTTGCCGCCGAGGTCAGCGAGCTGCTCAGCGAACACCCAGTAATCCTGCTCGACCTGCCCAGCCAGGGCAGCAACCTGCAACTGGTGCCCGACCTGAGCCTGGAACAACTGGCCGACCTGATCGCCGACTTTGCCGAAGAACTCGACCTGCCGCCGCTGATGCCCATCGGCCTGTCCTACGGCTCGGCCCTGGCCGCGCTGTTTGCTGCCCGCCACCCGAGCCGCTGTGCCCGCGTGCTGCTGGCCGGGATCACCGCCTTTGGCCGCCCCGGTGCCCGCCTGTTACTGCAAGAAGGCCTGGCGCTGCTGGCGGAAGGGCGCAGCGAAGCCTTTGCTCACGGCGCGCTAACCGGTCTGCTCAACCCGCTGCGCCTGGAGCAGACCGGCGTCGCGCCGGTATTTCGCAAAGCACTGCTGCGTCAGATTCAGCGCCTATCAGCCGCCGACATCGAGCGCTACCGGCAGAACAGCCAGCGCCTGTTGGACTTTCAGGGCTTCCAACAACACCCAAGCTGCCCAACCCTGGTGCTGGCCGGCGAATACGACCACTTCACCCAACCCTGGGAGCATGCTCACTTTGCCGCTGCCTGTGCCCAGGCCAGTTGCGCACTGATCCACAACGCCGACCACCTGGCCCAGTTCGAACAACGCGACGCCTGCTCCAGCCTGTACAGCCCGTTCCTGCGCGGCGAAGCCCTACCAAGCCGCAGCCCGGGCAGCAGCCTGCTGAGCAACCCGCAACTGCTGCAACTGGAAAAACGCCATGAACCACGCCTGCCGCCCAGCCAGCGTCAGGCACGCCTGCAGCATGTCGATGGTGGTGAATGGATGGTGGACATCAACGAATTGGGCTTCTTCGGCGGACTACTACAAGCCGATCTCCCCACCATCCGGGGCACGCGCGGCTGGCAACTGCTGTGCAAGGACCTACCCGCCCAGCCCCTGCTGCCCCTGCGCCAGGACTCAAACGGCCTGGCCTTTGTCTTCCCGCATAGTGATCAACCTGCCAGCCAGGCGCTGGCGACGCAGTTTCAGCTGCAGCCGCTACCAGCAGCGGCCTGCGCTTAAATCCGCGCCTCGATCACCCGCACCAACCCGGCACTACGTGACGCAGCCAGACCCAGCGCCTGGGCTGTGCGGCTCGGGTCGAAGACCTCGACCTGGCTGAAGCCGCAGCGCTGGAAACCCTGCACAATCGCCTGGTCATTGCGGTAATGCAGCGGATAGTTGCCACGGGTCAGCCGGCCAATCAGGCCGACGCCCCAACGCAACTGGCGGTAACGTGGATGCTCACGCATATCTGGATACAACTCGGTCAGGTAGGTGGCCTGGGGAAACTGGCACAGTTGCTCAGCCAGGCGTGTCCAGAACGACTCGATCAGCTCTAGCTCAAAGTAATTCACCAATCCCTCGGTAATCACCACCACGGGTTTGCCGTGATCCAGCTCGGCGAACAGCGCGGCCAGGCTTTTACCGCCCTCCTCGGCAAGAATATCCACAGCGCGCACCTGATGCTGGCTGCCCAGCCAGCCTTCGGCGTTGAGCAGCAGCCGTTTGCGCGCGGCCATCACCGGCAGATCAGCCTCGACGTAGCGCACATGCGGGTAACGCGAGGTGAAACGACGACCACGCGGCGACAGGCCGCAGGCAATTTCCACCACTTGGCATACACCGCCCTGCTCAATGGCCGCTGTGAGCTGCGCATCGATCTGCAGGTGGCGCTGCAATAGGAACTGCTCGATATCCAGGCCGAAACCAACCCGTGCGCCCCAGGTAATCGGGCTGAGCAGGCCATGCACAAAACGTCCGAAGCCGGTGGCGAAGGCCGCATCCGCCAGTTGATGGCGATACCAGACATAACCGGTGTAGTGGGCACTGGGGCTGATATGGGCGCTGCTGGCACGGGCACGTTCAGGCATGATTCAGACTCTTATTGTTATGATCACGGCGCCCTTCTGTGACACTTGGCTAAGCGTCCAGGACGGCAACAGCCCCAGCCTATGCCCTGCCGAGTACGCACAACACCGCATGTCAGCCGATCCCAACCTTAGTTTGCCCTGGCCCGAAGGGCGTGCCCTGCCGGCCGGATTCTTCGACCGCGATGCCTGCCAACTGGCGCGCGACCTGCTCGGCAAGGTGATTCGCCATCGCCAGGGCGAGCACTGGCTGAGTGCACGCATTATCGAAACCGAAGCCTATTACCTGAGCGAGAAAGGCAGCCACGCCTCGCTTGGTTATACCCACAAACGCCGGGCGTTGTTTATGGATGGCGGGCACATTTACATGTACTACGCCCGCGGCGGTGATTCGCTGAATTTCAGCGCCCAGGGGCCGGGCAATGCGGTGCTGATCAAATCTGCCTACCCCTGGCAGGACGCTCGCAGCGGCGCCACCGCTCTGGCGCAGATGCAACGTAACAACCCGGACGCACAAGGCCGTGCCCGCGCCCTGGACAGGCTGTGCAACGGCCAAACCCTGCTGTGCAAGGCACTGGGCCTGAAAGTGCCGGACTGGGACGCGCAGCCCTTCGATGAACAGCGCCTGTTTGTCGAAGACCTCGGCGAGCGCCCGCAGCAGATCGTGCAATGCACTCGCCTGGGCATCCCCCATGGGCGTGACGAGCAGCTGCCGTACCGTTTTGTCGACGCCGCCTTCGTCCGCCACTGCACCCGCAACCCATTACGCCGAGGCCAGCTGGCTGGCCGTGACTACCACTTACTCGCACCTGAGGATGACCACCGATGAGCCAGTGGCTCGACAGCTTGACCCTGTGGCTGAGCGCCAACCCCGAATGGCTGGGCCTGGCGATCTTTCTGATTGCCTGCGTCGAGTGCCTGGCGATTGCTGGCATCATCGTGCCGGGCACCATCCTGCTGTTTGCCGTGGCTGCACTGGCCGGTAACGGTGTGCTGACGTTGTGGGAAACCCTGCTGCTGGCCTACTTCGGCGGCGTACTCGGCGATGCGCTGTCGTATGGCATCGGCCGCTACTTTCACCAGGATATTCGCCGCCTGCCGCTGTTACGCAGCCATCCACAGTGGTTAAGTTCGGCAGAGGTTTATTTCCAGCGCTATGGCGTCGCCAGCCTGCTGGTCGGCCGTTATATCGGTCCGTTGCGGCCGATGCTGCCGATGGTCGCCGGAATGCTGAACATGCCGCTCCCACGCTTTATCGTCGTCAGCCTGCTGGCAGCCGCTGGCTGGGCCATCGCCTATATGCTGCCGGGCTGGGCCACCGGTGCCGCCTTGCGCCTGCCATTGCCGGATGGTTTCTGGCCGCAGGCCGGCGCCGTGGCAGCTGGCGTAGCCATCGTGGTCGGGCTGAGCATTCAAGGCAGCATGCGCGGGCAACGCCACGCCAGCCTGCTGGCGGCTGGGGCCTGTCTGCTACTGCTGGTCGGCTTGATGATTAGCTGGCCACAACTCAGTCAACTGGACCAGGGCCTGCTGACCCTGATACAGGAGCAACGCAGCGCCAGTCTCGACACCCTGATGGTGCTGATCACCCGCCTCGGCGATATGCACACCCAGGTGGCCGCAGCCACTCTGCTATGCCTGATTCTGCTGGCTACCCGGCAATGGCGCACGCTGTGTCTGGCCATCGGCGCCACACTCGGTACGGCGCTGGCCAATGGCACCCTGAAAGCCCTGTTCGCCCGCAGCCGTCCGGATGTGCTGCTGGAACCACTGAGCAGCTTCAGCTTCCCCAGTGGCCACAGTTCGGCAGCCTTTGCCTTTTTCCTGCTGCTCGGCCTGCTCGCCGGCCGCGGGCAACCGCCACGCATGCGCCTGACCTGGCTACTGCTGGCCAGCCTGCCAGCGGCCGCAATCGCCGTTTCACGGGTATACCTGGGCGTACACTGGCCCAGCGACATCATCGCCGGGGCCATGCTGGCGGGCTGTTTCTGCGCCCTGAGCCTGGCATTGGTGCAATGGCGCACGCCACTGCCAGCCCTGCCGGCAAGAATCTGGTGGTTGTTGCTGCCGGCGATTCTGGCGCTACTGGGCGGCATCGCCACCTGGCAGTTGTCCGCAGGGCTGTTGCTGTATCGCTATTGATGGCCGCCCTGTAGCAGTTCCAGCAACTGCTGCAGCAACTCAAGGCGCAGCTCGGCACTTGGCGTGTCGAGTAGTTGCAGCTTCTGCTCGCTGTCCAGCGGCAGCAGGTAGGCCAGCTGATTGGCCAACGCCTCCTGGCCTGCCGGCTCGCTTGGCATGCCCAGGGCAGCAACCATCGGGTGAGCACTCAACGCGCCCAGCAGTGCGGCCAGATCGGCATGTTCGTCACGCAACGGCTGCTCAGAAGCCTCCTCAAGCCATTCAACCTCGGCCAGGGTCAGCTGATCCGGCAAGACCTGCGCACGCTGCACGCGAAAACGCCGGGCACCCTCAACCCGAATACCCAGCAAGCCGTTGGGCAGTTGCTGGAAATCACGAATCAGCGCCTCGCAGCCAATCGCCGCAAACAGCCCGGCGGCCGCACCGACTTCCGCGCCTTCAAGGATGCAAACCACGCCAAAACCTTCGCCCTGCTTCATGCAGCGGCTGATCATGTCCAGGTAGCGTGCCTCGAAAATCTGCAAATCCAGCGTGCAACCGGGGAACAACACGGTATTGAGCGGAAACAAGGGCAAGGTCACAGTCAATTCCTCACAACCAGAGCAGGATGGCCAATGGCAACAACACGGCGGTGAATACCCCCATCAGGCTCATCGCCAGGGCGGAAAACGCGCCGCACTCCTCGCCTTCCTGCAACGCCCGCGCGGTGCCCACCGCGTGCGCGGTCAGGCCCAGGGCCATACCCAGCGCAGCGGGGTGCTGCACGCCACAGCGCTTGAGCAGCGCAGGGCCGATGATGGCCCCGATGATCCCGGTGATCATCACAAACACCGCGGCCAGGGCAGCAATCCCGCCAATCTGATTGGCCACCAGCATGGCAATCGGGGAAGTCACCGATTTCGGCGCCATGCTCATCAGCATGATCTGCTCGGCACCGAAGGCCCAGGCCAGGGCAATGCCCAGCACAGTGGCGAGTACCCCGGCCAGCAGCAGGGTAATCAGGGTGGGCCAGAACAGCTGGCGGATGCGCCGCAGGTTGAGGAACAGCGGCACGGCCAGCGCCACCGTGGTCGGCCCGAGGAACAGCGTCAGCGCCGCCGCGCTGTCCTTGTATTCGGCAAAGGTCAGGCCACAGGCCAGGAGAATGCCGATCACCGTGAGCATCGACAGCAGCACGGGTTGCAGGAACACCCAGCGGGTTTTCTCGTAGGCGGCAATCGCCAATTGGTAGGCCCCAAGGGTGATACCCACGCCGAACAACGGGTGGTGAATCAGCGCTTGCCAGGCGGCATGCCATTCCAGAGTCATACGTCCTCCCGGCGTTGCTGACGGTCAATCAACTTCTGCATCAGCCAGCCGGCAAACACGATGGAGATCAGCAGCGACAGCAACAATGCGCCGGCAATTGCCCAGAAATCGGCAAAGATATCCTCGGCATAGGCCATCACCCCCACCGCAGGCGGCACCAGCAACAGCGGCAGGTATTTCAGCAGACTGGTGGAGGCCAGATGCAACGGTTCACCCACCTCGCCACGCACCAGCAGAAAACCGAACAACAGCAACATGCCGATGATCGGCCCCGGCAAAATCGGAATCAGCAGGACGTTCAGCGCGGTGCCGAGCAACTGACACAGCACCAGCCAGGAAAGGCCGCGTAGCAGCATGATGGGTAATCTCCGAATCGTATGATCCCAGTCGCAATGCCGCGCATTATAAGCAGAAGCGCCCGGCAACGGCCGGTTTACAGCGGTTGCGCCAGGATTGCGGCACCCGCAACAGCCGGCCATCAAGCACTTGACCCTGCGGCAAACCCATGATGATCTTAGGGCAGAAGGATTTACGCCCGAAAAAAAACAACACTTGCGTCTTCAAGGAGAAACCATGACATCAGTACCCGCCGCCGAATTGCCCAGCTATATCGGTAAAGAACTCGGCCGTTCCGACTGGCTGACCATCGACCAGGAACGCATCAACCAGTTCGCCGAGTGCACCGGCGACCACCAGTTCATCCACGTCGACCCGGAAAAAGCCAAACTTACCCCGTTTGGCAGCACCATCGCCCACGGCTTCCTCTCGCTGTCGCTGGTACCCAAGCTGATGGAAGGCATCATGATCATGCCCAAGGGCTTGAAGATGGCCGTCAACTACGGCCTGGACAGTGTGCGTTTTATCCAGCCGGTGAAGGTCAATTCCAAGGTGCGCCTGGTCGTCACCCTGACCGATGCCACCGAGAAAAACCCTGGCCAGTGGCTGCTCAAGGCCAAGGTCGTACTGGAAATCGAAGGCTCGGAAAAACCGGCCTACATCGCTGAACCGCTGACGCTCTGCTTCGTCTGATCGCAGCCCGCAGTCCGAGGCGCACAGGTGCAGACTTGTGCGCCTTTTTTATGGCGCGTTCAGCGCGCTCTATCACGGCATGCCAGGCAGTTTAAGGCATACTCGGCAACGTCCTTCCGGTGTGGATTTTCTGCATGCATCCTCTGATCCGTCTGGCTCCACTGAGCCTCGCCCTGTTGCTGGTCGCCTGTGGCGATGGCGAACCCTTGCTGCCAGCCAATGCCGTATTGCCTGACGGCGGGCGCTACCGCGGCGAGGTGGTCGACGGCCTGCTGCAAGGCCCTGGGCGCCTGGATTACAGCGACGGCAGCTACTACGCCGGGCAGTTCAAGGACGGGCAGTTCAATGGCTCCGGTGAATGGCACAGCAAACACGGTGAAACCTATACCGGCGAATTCCAGAACGGCGACTTCCATGGTCAAGGCAGCCTGAGCTACAGCGATGGCAGCCGCTACGAAGGCGGCTTTGCCAACGGCACACCCAACGGTGAAGGCCACCTGCAGAGCCAGGACTTGGAATATCGGGGCGAATTCAGCAAGGGCCAATATCACGGTCTTGGCAAACTGCAATGGCGCGACGGCAGTAGCTTTCAGGGGCAGTTCCGCAAGGGCGAACCGCACGGCCAGGGCGTGATGATCGACGGCGAAGGCAACGAGTACGTCGGCACCTTCAAGGACAGCCAACTGAATGGCCAGGGCAGTTTCAAGAATGCCGACGGCGATCTCTACAGCGGCCAATTCCGCGACAACCAATTCCACGGCAAGGGCCGCTACCAAAGTGCCGACGGCGAAGTCTGGAGCGGGCGTTTCGAGGACGGCAGCCTGACCGGCAAGGGCGAGTTCAAGGGCAGCGACGGCAGCCATTACCTCGGCCAGTTCAGTGACTGGCGCTACCACGGCGAAGGCCGTCTGAGCCTGCCCGATGGCAGCGTCTATCAAGGCCACTTTGCCTATGGCCAATACCACGGCAACGGTAGCCTGACCCTGGCGGATGGCAGCCAGCAAAGCGGCACCTGGCAGCGCGGCCGGCTGATTCGCGATGCCCAGGGCAAGGTCATCCCCGACAGCCTGGCTAGCGGGCTGCTGGAACAAGGCCGCCTGCTCGATGCGGCGATTGCCAAACTACCCGCCTCGACACCAGCCATCGAACTCTACGCCCTGACCCTGGCCGGCGATGGCAAGCAGAGCGTATTTATGCGCGAAGCCGACTACGTCAGCGACCTGTTGCAGGAGCGCTTCGCCGCCCACGGCCGCATCACCCTGGTCAACCACCGCGACCACCTGGCGGATCGCCCGCTGGCCACCAGCGCCAGCCTGGGCCGCAGCATTCAGGCCCTGGCCGAACGCAGCGGCCAGGAAGACCTGATCTTTATCTACCTGACCAGCCACGGTTCCGCCCAGCACGAACTGAACCTCGACCAGCCGCGCCTGCAACTCGACGACCTGCCCGCCGACGAACTCGCCGCACTGCTCGCCCCACTCAAGGATCGCCACAAGGTCCTGGTGATCTCGGCCTGCTACTCCGGCGGTTTTATCCCCAAGCTGAAGGACGAGAAAACCCTGGTGATTACCGCTGCACGGGCGGATCGGGTGTCCTTTGGTTGTTCCGAGGAAAACGATTTCACCTACTTCGGCCGCGCGCTGTTTGCCGAGGCCCTGCAGCAGACCGACGACCTCCAGCGCGCCTTCGATCTGGCCAAGGCCAGCGTTGCCGCACGCGAAGAGGCCGACGGCTTCGAGCCTTCCGAACCGCAGATCTGGCCTGCCAAGGCGGTACTCGCCCAGTGGCGCAAGCTACGCGAACAGCAGGCCGAACGCGCATTGAACAATGCACTTGAGGCGCCTGCCGCGGTCAACCCCTAGAGCCTATGCACAATCTGCTGCGCGTCGGCGCTACTGCGTTAAAAACAAGCTCGGAATGCTCATTTACAGCTCGTAAACTCCGCTTCCTCGCTTGTTTTTGCCTTGTATCGCTCTAGCTCGCAAGATCGTGAATAGGCTCTAACTACACTGCGCGCATTCAACCGCCTGTTAAGCTGATAGATATCAGCGGAGAACCTCAAACCATGTATTTGACGCCCCAGCACATCCTTCTTGCAGGTGCCACCGGACTGACCGGCGAACACCTGCTAGACCGCCTGCTGAACGAGCCCACGGTCGCTCGCGTATTGGCCCCCAGCCGCCGCCCGCTGGCCGCCCACGCGCACCTGGAAAACCCGCAAGGCGAACTGCTGGCCCTGCTGCCGCAACTGAGCGGCAAGGTCGACACGGCCTTCTGCTGCCTGGGCAGCACAATCAAACAGGCCGGCTCGCAGGAAGCCTTTCGTGCCATTGATCATGATCTGGTGCTGGCTTTTGCCGAACGCGCCCGTGCCCTTGGCGCGCGCCACCTGCTGGTGATCAGCGCGCTCGGTGCAGATGCCAACTCCACGGTGTTCTACAACAAGGTCAAAGGCGAAATGGAGCAGGCCCTGCGCGCGCAAGGCTGGCCACAGCTAACCATCGTGAGGCCATCGCTGCTGCTAGGCGCACGCCAGGAGTTCCGCCTGGGCGAACGCCTGGCCGCACCGTTCATGCGCTGGCTGCCAGGTAAATACCGTGGTATCGAGGCCACCGTTCTGGCCCGCGCCCTGTGGCGCCTGGCACTGGAAGAAGACGCCGGCACCCGGGTCATCGAATCCGATCAATTGCGCCGTCTTGGCCGCTAACCACTGAGGCCATAGCCCATGAGCAGCACCCCACACGACCTGATCAGCGCCCTGAGCGGCGCCGACATGCTGGAAATCGACGACCTGCATGCCTGGCAATTTCACCTCGATGGTGAGCAACTGGCCCAGCACCAGGCCGGCAGCGCACCCACTGGCGACGCCCCCCTGCTGAGCATCGAGTGCATGGACGGCCGCGCCCTGCGCAAATGGCATTTCAGCCTGGCTCAGGTGTTGGCTGCGCGCTTTGATGGCAAAGCCGATGCCTGGCGTATCAGCGGCCCCACCGACACGCATCTGATCAAGTGTTTTGCCGCGATCAGCGGTGACAACAGTGATCTGCCGGACGACGCCGAATAACCCTGCCGAGGGCACCCCGTGGGCCTGTATGAGCGCTACCTGCTGCCACATCTGATTGACTTCGCCTGTGGCATGGGCGCGGTGATGAAAGCCCGCTCACAGCTGGTGCCCCAGGCCCATGGCCGGGTGCTGGAAATCGGCATTGGCAGCGGCCTCAACCTGGGTTTCTACGATGCCGAAAAAGTCAGGGTGATCATCGGCGTCGACCCCAGCGCCGATATGCAGAAGCTGGCCAAACAACGCGCCGCCGCCATCAGCATTCCGGTGGAGATGATTGCCCTGGAACTGGGGCAGATCCAAGCCGAGGACGCCAGTTTCGACAGCATTGTCTGCACCTTTACCCTGTGCACCATTCCTGACGCCGTTGCAGCACTGAAAGAGATGCGCCGCGTACTCAAGCCCGGCGGGCGCCTGCTGTTCTGCGAGCATGGCCAGGCACCGGAGCTACCCGTGCTGCGCTGGCAGAACCGCCTGACCCCACTGTGGAAGCCACTGGCAGGCGGCTGCCACCTCAACCGCGACATCCGCGCCCTGATAGAAGCCGGCGGCTTTCACATTGGCGAGCTACACAACCGCTACCTCAAGGGCCCTCGGCCGATGACCTATATCTATCAGGGCTGGGCCGACTGACGTAGCCAACAGCCAGCACCTGCCGCAGATTCTGGCTATTGTTAGGACACCCTCGCAAAGAAGCCGGCCCGCCCATGCAGCGACCGTTACTGCACCACCTTGTCCCTCTGTTGCTGACCGGGCTGATCACCTGTTCAGTAGTCGAGGCTCAGCCACGCCAGGTGACTGTAGGTGTCTACGCCAACGAGCCGAAAATCCTCCTGGGCCAGGATGGCAAGCTGTCGGGGATATTCGGTGAACTGCTCAACGAGATCGCCCGCCAGGAAGACTGGCAGCTGCTGCCGCAACCCTGCGAATGGCAGCAGTGCCTGGAGCGCACGCAGCGTGGCGAGATAGACCTGCTGCCGGATGTCGCCTACAGCGACAGCCGCGCCCAGGTGCTGGACTTCCACAAGCACCCCGCGCTGTTCAGCTGGTCGCAGCTGTACAGCAGTGAAAACCTCCATCTCAAGTCGATCCTCGATCTGCATGGCATGCGCATCGCCGTGTTGCAGGGTTCGGTGCAGGAACAGTACCTGCAGGGCCTGCTCGACAGCTTCGGCCTAAAAGCCCAACTGCTCGGCGTACAAAGCCTGCCGCAGGGTTTCGAACTGGTGGCCTCGGGGCAGGCCGATGCGGCCGTAGCCAACCAGCGCTTTGGCGATTTCCATGCCCCGCACTATCGCCTGCAGAGTTCCTCGATCATGTTCCAGCCGGCGCAGCTGTTTTTCGCCACCCGCAAGGGCCAGAACGCCGACGTACTGAGCACCATCGACCGTTATTTGCAGGCCTGGCAGAACTCGCCATCATCGGTCTACTACCAGAGCCTGCAACGCTGGGGAGGTGAGCGCCCCAAGGTGCTGATTCCTACAGCCGTCTGGTGGGGCCTGAGTATCCTGGGCCTGATGCTGGTCATCGCCCTCGGCGGTACCGTGCTGCTTCGCCGCCAGGTACGTGAGAAGACCCAGCACTTGCAGGCCAGCGAACAACGCCTGAACACCATCCTCGACAGCGTCGAGGCCTACATCTACATCAAGGATGCGCAGTTGCGTTACCAGTACGCCAACCGCAAGGTCTGCGAGCTGTTCGGCCTGCCCCTTGAGCAGGTCATTGGCAAAACCGACGACCAGTTCTTCGACCTCGACACCGCGACCAACCTGCATGAAAACGACCGCCGCGTGCTCAAACTCGGCGAGCGGGTACAGACCGAAGAAATCAATCGCAGCCTGACCGGTGAAACCGAGCTGGCCTTCCTCTCGACCAAGCTGCCGCTGCGCGACAGTCGTGGCGAAATCTATGCCCTGTGTGGCATTTCCACCGACATCAGCGAGCACAAGAAGAACCTGGAGAAGATCAACCAGCTGGCCTTCTACGACCCGCTGACCGGCCTGCCCAACCGGCGCCTGCTGCTCGATCGCCTGCAACAGGCCCTGGCCAAGCATGCACGCGGCCTGCAACAGGGAGCGTTGCTGTTTATCGATCTGGACAACTTCAAGGACCTCAACGACACCCTCGGCCATGACATGGGCGACCAGTTGCTGCAACAGGTCGCCCAGCGCCTGAGCAGCCATGTACGTGCCCAGGACACCCTGGCCCGCCTGGGCGGCGATGAATTCGTGTTGATGCTCGAAGGTCTGAGCCTGCAACCGGCACAGGCCGTCAGCCAGGTCGAGCATGTCGGCAACAAGATCGTCGCCGCTCTTTCGGCGCCCTACAGCCTGCTTGAGCGTAACCACAGCAGCACCGCCAGTGTCGGCATCGCCCTGTTCCCCAACGACCGCAGCACAGTGGACGAAGTACTCAAGCGGGCGGATATGGCCATGTATCAGGCCAAGGCGGCCGGGCGTAATGCCATGCGTTTCTTCGACCCGCAGATGCAGGCCGAAGTCAGCGCCCGCGCCAGCCTGGAATTCGACCTGCGCCAGAGCCTGGCCGAGCGCCGGTTTATCCTGCATTACCAGCCACAGGTGGACGCCCAGGGGCAGTTGATCGGCGCCGAAGCCCTGGTGCGCTGGCAACACCCAACGCGCGGCATGGTTCCACCGGCAGAGTTCATCCCCCTGGCGGAAAGCAGCGGACTGATTCTGCACCTCGGCCGCCTAATCCTCTACAGCGCCTGCGAGCAGTTGGTGGCCTGGGCCCAGGACCCGCAACTGAAACAGCTGACCCTGGCGGTCAACGTCAGCGCACGGCAGTTCCACCACCCCGATTTCGTCGCCGACGTTTGCGCCGCCCTGGCCGAAAGCGGCGCCGACCCACGCCGCCTGGAACTGGAGCTGACGGAAAGCCAGCTGGTGGAGGATGTGGAAAATCTGATCAGCAAGATGAGCCAACTCAAGGCCCAAGGCATTCAACTGGCGCTGGACGACTTCGGCGCCGGCTACTCGTCACTGAACTACCTCAAGCGCCTGCCGCTGGACCAGCTGAAAATCGACCAGTCCTTCGTCCGCGACCTGCTCGAATACCCCAGCGACGCCGCCATCGTGCGCACCATCCTGGCCCTGGGCGACAACTTCGGCCTGAGTGTCACCGCCGAAGGGGTGGAAACCCAGGCGCAGTATGAAGCACTGCAACGCATGGGCTGCCGGCGCTTTCAGGGCTACCTGTTCGCCAAGCCGGGACCGGCCTCGGCCCTAGAAAACTGGCCGCGCACGCCTACCACTGAGTAACGGCCTTTAGTGTTACTCACCGCGCAATTGCAGGGCATCCACCAACCCCGCCGCAATCGCCATGCCGACCAATTCGGGCAAGGTATCGGCCTGCATGCGCTTCATCACCCGTGAGCGGTAGAGGTCGATGGTTTTCACGCTGATGTCCAGCTGCTCGGCGATTTCGCGGTTAGTGAAGCCGCGCACCAACGGCAGCAACACGTCCCGCTCACGCGGGGTGAGGCTGTCCAGGCGTTGTTGCAGGGCCTGCAAACGCGGGTCGGTGTGCGCGCTGCTGGCTTCCTGATTGAGGGCTTGCTGCACGCTGTCGAGCAACAACTGTTCGTTGTAGGGCTTTTCGATAAAGTCCACCGCACCTGCACGGAACGCGCGCACTACTATCGGCACATCGGCATGCCCGCTGACAAAAATGATCGGCATCTGGATACCGCGGCTGCGCAGGGTTTCCTGCACGTTCAAACCGCCCATGCCGGGCATGCGCACATCCAGCAACACACAGCCCTGGCTGTGCTCGTCGCAGGCATCGAGAAAGGCCCGGCCACTGGTGAACGGCAGGGCCGTCAGGCCCACGGACTCCAGCAGCCAGACGGTGGAGTCGAGCATGCCCTGATCGTCATCGACCACGTAAACCCGTTGTTGCATTTGCTGGCTCATGCCCTGCTCCTTTTCTTGTTATGCCTTGGCTTCGCCACGCTCATTGCGCTCGGCGTCTTCACCGCGCAACAGTGGCAGGCGACACTCTAAACACAGCCCCCCAGCGGCACCGGGCAGAGCCTCCAGCGCGCCACCGAAGCCCTCGATGATACTGCGGCTCATCGACAGACCCAGCCCCAGACCTTCAGCCTTGCTGGTGTAGAACGGGGTGAAAATGTGTTCCAGCTCGCCCTGTGCCACGCCCGGCCCCTGATCCCACACTTGCACGCAAAGCTGACCGGCCTGTTCGCTGGCGCGCAGTTCGATGCGCGACGGCTGGCCCGGATGGGCCTCGCGGTTGGCATCAATCGCATTGCGCAGCAGGTTGAGCAGTACCTGTTCAATGAGGATGCGGTCGGCATACACCGGCGGCAGCTGGTCGCTTACCTGCTCAACGATGCTCACCTGCCAGTTGCTCGCCTCCCATTGGCACAGCCGCACGGCCTCACGCGCGACGCTGGCGATATCCAGCGCCTGAGTGCGGCGCTGGCCTTTGCGCAAAAAGGCGCGCAGGCGCTTGATCACTTCCGAGGCGTGGTTGGCGTGCTCGGTGATGCGCTCCAGCCCTTGCGCCACCTTGCTGGCCGCGTCGGGATTAGACCCCAGCGCTTTAAGGTAACGCTGGCTGGCGCTGGCGTAGTTGACCACCGCCGCCAGCGGCTGATTGATTTCATGGGCAATGCCACTGGCCAATTCGCCCAGGGTGACCAGCCGCGCGGTGTGCGCCAGCTCATCCTGATGGCGACGCTGCTGGGCTTCGCGCAGTTCGCGCTCGGTCATGTCGCGCGCCACCAGTGAATAGTAATGCTCACCATCGCGCCCACGGTGCGCCAACAGCACCAGCGACACCGGCAAGGGTGCACGCAGACCCAGCGGCAGCAGGCGCGCCTCGGCACTCCACACGCCCTGACTGTCGGCGGTGCGCCAGCCGCCATTGCGCAAACGTTGCAGATCGTCCTGGGCGAGCAACTGGTCGAGCGCTGGCAGGGCTTGCTGTTCGTCGATATTCAGGGCGTGACGCGCCGACGGGTTGAGGTGGGTGAGTTGCCCGTCCGGGTCGAGAAACAGCACCAGGTCGGTGTTGGCCTCCACCACTTCCGCGAGGCGGCGCTTGTTCTCTTCGGCCAGCACGCGGGCGGTGATGTCGCGCGACACGCTGACCACCTCCACCACCGCGCCGGTGTAGGTTTCGCGAATGGCGCGGCTGGCGGTTTCAAACCACAGGTAATGGCCGTCGCGGTGGCGGATGCGGTAGGTCATGGTGTGGTAGCCGTCTTGCTCCAGCGCCTCGCGGGTGCTGTCGACCAGGTGCTGGCGGTCCTGCTCATGAAACAGCGCCTGCACCGGCGTGCCGCGCAGGGTTTCCGGCCAGAAGCCGAGCAGCGTCCAGCTCGCGGGCGAGGCATCGAGAAAGAGCCCGTCGGGGGTGTGCCGGGAAATCAGGTCGGTGGTGTTTTCGGTGATCAGCCGGTACAGCCGACTGGCCTTGAGCGCGTCACGCTCGGTCTGCACCTGCGCGGTGGCGACCCGGCAGCGGGCCAGCACCTGTTGCTCGGCCGGGTCGGGCATAAACAGCCAGATCAGCACGTGGCCGGCGACTTGCGCCTCTACACCGTCAATCGCACGGCCTTGTTGCAGGCAGGCGCGCACCAGTTGCGCGGTGTTCACTGGCAACAGGTCGGCCACGGCGGGCAGGTTATGCGCACTCAGCCACTCGTGCATGGCGGCGTTCAGTTGCAGGGGCTTGGCGTCGATGTCCAGCAACAGGCTGGGCTGCGGGTCACTGCCGAGCAGCAGGCTGCCACGGGCTTGCTGCGGCAGGCTGGCCAACAAGGCCTGAAGCATGGCGTGCAGCAGATCAAGCCAGTCACTGCCGGCGTGTTCGTGCAGCTCAAGCAGCAGCAGGTCGTGGTGCCCGTCATCCAGCGACAACGCCAGCGCCTGGCCGTGACTGAGACCCGCGCGGCGTACCCGTCCGGCCAACCAGCACGGCAGTTGGCGCAATTCACTCAGGCTCAGCCGGGGCTGCGCGTGCAAGCGCGCCCACAATGCTTGGTCACTGGCCTGCAATGGGTCGCCAAAGCCGGGCGGTAAATGCGGCGCGCGGCCTTCATGGCTGTAAATCGCGGTGCCGGCCTGCCAGCGCAAAAAATACGCCTGACGCACCTCAGGGCAGGCCTGCAAGGCGCGCAACAACGCATCGGCGCGCACGGCCAACGGCAGGCGTTCGCGCTGCATGCACAGCCAGCTGTGCAGCTGCACTGAGATTTCATTCATCCGGGTTTGTGTTCCTTGCCGCCAATACCGGCGAGCTTCCACTCAGGCGTCGCTCATTGCAAAGCGACCAAGGGCTAATAGCCCGATTTAAATATAGTAAACATACTATACAACTATGGTTTAACTTCCATACAAATCAAAGCATCTATATAAATACACCCAGAACAATACCGGGCCGCCGCTTAGAGTAACGGCTGCATGGCCCGAGCATCCAACCTGCTGTGGGTATCTGCATGTCGATCTACGAACAGGGCCTAGCGCCCGCTGCCGTCAACCATATCGCCCTTTCGCCCCTGAGCTTTATCGAGCGTACCGCCAGCGTGTACCCGCACTACCCGGCGGTGGTGCACGGTTCGATTCGCCGTAACTGGGCTGAAACCTATGCGCGCTGCCGGCGCCTGGCTTCAGCGCTGGCCGGACGCGGTATTGGCAAAGGCGACACCGTAGCGGTGATGCTGCCGAACATCCCGCAGATGCTCGAAGCGCATTTCGGCGTGCCGATGATTGGCGCGGTACTCAACCCGCTCAACGTGCGCCTGGATGCCGAAGCCATCGCCTTCATGCTGCAACACGGCGAAGCCAAGGTGCTGATCACCGACCGCGAGTTCCATGCAGTGATCCACGCCGCCGTCGGCATGCTCGATCACCCGCCGCTGGTGATCGACGTGGACGACCCGGAATACGGCGAAGGCCAGGCCGTCAGTGACCTCGATTACGAAGCCTTTCTCGCCGAAGGTGACCCGCAGTTTGCCTGGCAGTGGCCAGATGACGAGTGGCAGGCGATCAGCCTCAACTACACCTCCGGCACCACCGGCAACCCCAAGGGCGTGGTGTATCACCACCGCGGGGCCTACCTGAACTCGCTGGGCAACCAGATGACCTGGGCCATGGGCAACCACCCGGTGTACCTGTGGACCCTGCCGATGTTCCATTGCAACGGCTGGTGCTACCCCTGGACCATCACGGCGCTGGCGGGCGTGCATGTGTTCCTGCGCCGCGTGGACCCGGCAAAAATCCTCACCCTGATCCGCGCCGAGCAGGTCACCCACCTGTGCGGCGCGCCGATTGTGCTCAACGCCCTGGTCAACATGCCGGCCGAAGCCAAAGCCGCCATCGATCACCCGGTCAAAGCCATGGTCGCCGGCGCTGCGCCGCCCGCAAAAGTCATCGGCGCGGTCGAAGAAATGGGCATCCACGTTACCCACGTTTACGGCCTGACCGAGGTCTACGGCCCGGTGACCCTGTGCGCCTGGCATGCCGAATGGGATGCGCTGCCGCTGGATGAGCGCGCGGTGATCAAGGCACGTCAGGGCGTGCGCTACCCGACCCTGGAAGGGGTGATGGTGGCCGACCCGAAAACGCTCGAGCCGACCCCGCGTGATGGCGAGACCATTGGCGAGATCTTTATGCGCGGCAACACGGTGATGAAGGGCTACCTGAAAAACCCCAGCGCCACCGCTGAAGCCTTTGCCGGTGACTGGTTCCACACCGGCGACCTGGCGGTGTGGCACCCGGATGGCTACGTGGAAATCCGCGACCGCCTCAAAGACATCATCATCTCCGGTGGCGAGAACATCTCCACCATCGAAGTCGAGGGCGTGCTCTATCGCCACCCGGCCGTACTCGAAGCCGCCGTGGTCGCCCGCCCGGATGAAAAATGGGGCGAAACGCCCTGCGCCTTCATCACCCTCAAGGCCGACCAGCAATCCGTGAGCGAGGCTGAGGTGATCAGTTTCTGCCGCGAGCACCTGGCGGGCTTCAAGGTGCCGAAGACCGTGGTCTTCACCCAACTGCCGAAAACCAGCACCGGCAAGATCCAGAAGTTTGTCCTGCGCGATATGGCCAAAGCCCTCTGAACCATCGTGGGAGGGGCTTTAGCCGCGACTGTCGCCGCTAAAGCACGTAGCCCGGATGAAATCCGGGGACAGCAATTCGGGCTCCCCGGATTGCATCCGGGCTACGGCAAGAACACACCGTTTGCACAACAACAAGAACCGGCCCTGGCGGCCGACGGAGAATCTTTATGCAAATTTTCAAGCGTCGCGACGGCGATGAACAACCGCACTGGCCTGTTGGCCCGTTCAAGGTGCGCCTGCCCTTTGTCCACTACCGCTGGGAAACCGCGGAGATGCTGCAAGCGCTGATCATGTTCGTGGTCAGCCTGGCCATGATCCCCCTGCTGGAAAAATACCTCGGCCTGCCTTACGACGTGGCCCTGGCCTATGTCGTGGTGTGTGGCATCGGCTTTATGTTGCCGGCCCTGCTCGGTGTGCCCATGGTGCCGGGCTGGATCACTCCGGGCATTCCGGTGGTGCTGTTGTTTCTCGGTAATTTCAAACCCGGCCCGGAGGCGATTCAGGCGCTGTTTGCCCTGCAGTTTCTGGTCTTCCTGATCTTCCTGATTCTGGGTGTCACTCGCCTGGGCAGCACCCTGGTGCGTTTGATCCCCAACTCGATGAAGGGCGGCATCATCATCGGTGCCGGTATCGCCGCGCTGATGGGTGAAATCTCCACCGGCGGGCGCCTGGCCAACACGCCGATTTCACTGGTGATCGGCAGCCTGATCTGCCTGTACCTGATGTTCTCGGTGTCGTTCAAAGGCCTCACCGAGCGCCTGCCGCTGGCGCGCAAGATCGTCAACTACGGCATGGTGCCGGGCATGTTGATCGCCATTTTCATCGGCATTGCCGTCGGTGAATACAAGATGCCTGACGTGAAGTTCGGCATCACCGCGCCGGCCTTTGGCGAGATGTGGAGCTACCTGCCATTCAGCGTCGGCTTCCCCGGCTTGGACGTGTTCCTGCTGGCGGTGCCCACCGCCGTGATCGCCTACGTCATTGCTTTTGGCGACATCATCGTCGGTCAGTCACTGATGCAGCGCGCCGATGAGCTGCGCACCGATGAAGTGATCGAGAACAACATCGACCGCGTGCACCTGGTCACCGCCATCCGCAACGCCCTGCACGCCTTCTTCGCCCCGTACCCGGGCCTGGCCGGGCCACTGTGGACGGCCGTCGCGGCGACCATGGCCGAGCGTTACAAGTATGGCCGCAAAGCCATGGACTCGATTTACAGCGGCGCGGGCACCTTCTGGATCACCGGGTTTATCGCCCTGTTCGCCCTGCCGCTGGTGAGTTTCTTCCAACCAGTGCTGCCGATTGCCCTGTCACTGACCCTGATCCTCACCGGCTACATCTGCCTGATGGTGGGTTTCGAGCAACTGGGCAACAACACCGAGCGCGGCATCGCCGGCACCATGGGTGTGGTGCTGGCGGTCTACGGCGCTGGCTGGGGCCTGGCGGCCGGTGCGGCGCTGTACATCCTGGTGGAGCGCACGCACCTGCTCAAATTCACCACCGCGAAAACTCCAGTCAACGGCCAAGCCGAGGCCGATTGACCCTCAGGCCCGCTTCGGCGGGCTTTATTTAACACTCGCCGCGCCCTGCGCGGCATCTGTGCGAGAACCTGCCGATGCCCCAGTACACTGCCCCGCTGCGCGATTTGCGCTTTGTCCTGCATGACGTCTTCGAGGCTCCCAGCCTGTGGGCGCGCCTGCCTGCCTTGGCTGAGACAGTCGATGCCGACACCGCCGACGCCATTCTGCAAGAAGCCGGCAAAGTCACCAGCAGCCTGATCGCCCCGCTCAACCGCAGCGGTGATGAAGAAGGCGCGCAGTGGCACGCGGGCGAGGTGCGCACCCCGGCCGGCTTCAAAGAGGCCTATGCCACGTATATCGAAGGCGGCTGGATCGGGCTGTCCGGCAACCCGGCGTATGGCGGCATGGGCATGCCCAAGATGCTCGCCGTGGCCTTTGAGGAAATGCTCTACGCCGCCGGCTCCAGCTTTGCCCTGTATTCCGCGCTGAGCTCCGGCGCGTGCCTGGCCATCGACGCCCACGCCAGTGAACAACTGAAGAACACCTACCTGCCGCCGATGTACGAAGGCCGCTGGGCCGGCTCCATGTGCCTTACCGAAGCCCATGCGGGCACTGATCTGGGCCTGATCCGTACGCGCGCCGAACCACAGGTCGACGGCAGCTACCGCATCAGCGGCAGCAAGATCTTTATCACCGGCGGCGAGCAGGACCTCACCGAGAACATCATCCACCTGGTGCTGGCCAAGCTGCCCGAGGCCCCGGCCGGGGCGCGCGGCATCTCGCTGTTTCTGGTGCCCAAAGTACTGGTCAATGCAGACGGCAGCCTGGGTACGCGCAATGCGGTGAGCTGCGGCTCCATCGAGCACAAGATGGGGATCAAGGCCTCGGCCACCTGCGTGATGAACTTCGACGGCGCCACGGGCTACCTGATCGGCGAGCCGAATAAGGGCCTGGCGGCGATGTTCACCATGATGAATTACGAGCGCCTGTCCATCGGCATTCAGGGCATTGGTTGTGCCGAAGCCTCTTACCAGGCGGCCCGCGAATATGCCTGCGAGCGCTTACAGAGCCGTGCGGCCAGCGGCCCACAGGCAGCGGAAAAAGCCGCCGATCCGATCATCGTGCACGCCGATGTACGGCGCATGCTGCTGAGCATGAAAGCCATGACCGAAGGCGGACGCGCCTTTGCCTGCTACGTTGGCCAGCAACTCGACCTCGCCAAGTTCAGCGACGACAGCGCCGAACAACAGCACGCTGAAACCCTGGTGGCGCTGCTCACGCCGGTGGCCAAGGCGTTCTTCACCGATACCGGGCTGGACAGTTGCATCCACGGCCAACAGGTCTTCGGTGGCCACGGTTACATCCGCGAGTGGGGTCAGGAGCAATTGGTGCGTGACGTGCGCATCGCGCAAATCTACGAAGGCACCAACGGTATTCAGGCCCTCGACCTGCTCGGGCGCAAAGTCATCGCCAACGGCGGCGTGGCGCTGCGCCAGTTCACCGCCGAGATCCGCCGGTTTGCCGAGCAACCCGGCAGCCCGTATGCCGTTGAACTGCTCGATGCGGTTGAACGCCTGGAAAACCTCAGCGCCTGGCTGCAACAACGCAGCGCCAGCAACCCCGACGAAACCGGCGCCGCCTCGGTGGAGTACCTGCACCTGTTCGGCTACACCGCCTACGCCTGGATGTGGGCGCGCATGGCCGCCGTGGCACAGGCCAAACGCGGCGAGGACGAGGCGTTTTACAGCGCCAAACTGGCCACCGCTGCGTTCTTCTTCACCCGCCTGCTGCCACGCACCTTGGGCCTTGAGGCCAGCATCCGCGCGGGCAGCGACGCCCTGTATGGCCTGGCCGCCGAACAGTTCTAAACAACGGGCGGCTGACACCCGCCCACCCAGTTGAGCGTTTGCGCGGCGTTCGTAGTGAGCGTCGCGTTTTTTTTATTCGAGGTAGAAAATCATCATGCAAGAAGTCGTCATCGTCGCCGCCACCCGCACGCCCATCGGCGCCTTCGGCGGCGCATTGAGCAGCGTCAGCGCCGTCGATCTGGGTGCGGCGGTGATCCGTCGCCTGCTGCAGGACACCGGCCTGCCAGCGCAGCAGATCGATGAAGTGATCCTCGGTCAGGTGCTGACCGCAGGGGCCGGGCAGAACCCCGCGCGGCAAAGCGTGATCCGCGCGGGCCTACCACACACCGTACCGGCCCTGACGCTGAACAAGGTCTGCGGCTCGGGGCTGAAAGCCGTGATCATGGCCGCCCAGGCGATTCGCTGCGGCGATGCCGAGGTGATCATCGCGGGCGGTCAGGAAAACATGAGCCAGGCACCGCATGTGCTGAACAATTCGCGCACCGGCCTGCGCATGGGCCACGGGCAGTTGCTCGACACCATGGTCCACGACGGACTGTGGGATGCCTTCAACGATTACCACATGGGCATCACCGCCGAGAACCTGGCCGAGCAATACGGCATCAGTCGCAGCGAGCAGGACGCCTTCGCAGCTCACTCGCAACTGCGTGCCTGCGCCGCCCTCGAAGCGGGACGTTTTGTTTCGCAGATCACGCCAATTGCCGTCGCCCAGCGCAAAGGCGACAGCCTGTTGGTGAGCACCGACGAACAACCGCGCCCCAGCACCACCCTGCAGAGCCTCAGCCAACTGCGCCCCGCCTTCAAACGCGACGGCAGCGTCACCGCTGGCAATGCCTCGACCTTGAACGACGGGGCCGCTGCCGTGCTGCTGATGAGCGAAGGCAAAGCGCAGGCATTGGGCTTACCGATTCTGGCGCGGATCAAAGCCCACGCCAGTGCCGGTGTCGACCCGGCGATCATGGGCATCGGCCCGGTGTTTGCCACCTGCCGCGCCTTGGAAAAAGCAGGCTGGAGCCTGGAGCAACTTGACCTGATCGAAGCCAACGAAGCCTTCGCTGCTCAAGCCATCGCCGTCGGCCGCGAATTGCAATGGGACAGCGCCAAGGTCAACGTCAACGGCGGTGCCATTGCCCTCGGCCACCCCATCGGCGCGTCGGGCTGCCGCATTCTGGTCAGCCTGGTGCATGAGATGATCCGCCGCGACGCCCACAAAGGCCTGGCGACCCTGTGCATCGGCGGCGGCCAGGGCGTTGCGCTGGCCATCGAACGCTAATCGCAGCGGTGAATGTAAAAAGCGACATCCACCCCACGTTGATTTCGGCGTAAGGTGGATCACGCTACACCGATCCACCCAGCAACACCCGGCGGGTATCAACAGCCTCATCCGCCCTTCGTCCAATGGCCACATTCACCTATGGGGACCACGCTTGATCGATGACCCTGCAATCCCCGACAAGAACAAGAGAATCCTATGCGAACCCTGACCACCCTCACCGGCAACAGCCAAAAACTCGATGGCGGCGCGATGTTTGGCAACGCGCCCAAAGCCCTGTGGCAACGCTGGATGACGCCGGATGAGCTGAACCGTATCGACCTTGGTTGCCGCGCCCTGCTGGTGCAAGAAGAGGCGCGCAACATCCTCATCGAAACCGGCATCGGTGCATTCTTCAGCCCTGATCTGAAAGAGCGCTTCGGCGTGCAGGAAGACCGCCACGTGCTGCTCGACAGCCTGGCCGCTGTCGGCCTGAGTGATGCCGACATCGACATCGTGGTGCTTACCCACCTGCATTTTGACCACGCCGGCGGCTTGCTCGCCGCGTGGGAGGAAGGCCAGCCGGCGCGCTTGCTGTTCCCCAACGCGCAGTTCATCACTGGTCGACGTCAGTGGCAGCGCGCCTGCCAGCCGCACGCCCGCGACCGCGCTTCCTATATTCCTGAGCTGTTGGCGTTGCTGGAAGGCAGTGGCCGCCTGCAGCTGATCGACGAAACCGAGCACTGCGAGCTGCTTGGCGCGGACTGGCGTTTGCATTGGAGCGATGGTCATACGCCCGGCCAACTGCTGCCGGAAGTGGCCATGCCAGAGGGGCCGGTGGTGTTCCCCGGCGACCTGATCCCTGGCGCGCCCTGGGTGCACCTGCCCATCACCATGGGCTATGACCGTTTCCCTGAAGGCCTGATCGAAGAGAAAGAAGCCCTGCTCGCCGACCTCTTCAACCGTAACGGCCGCCTGGTGTTCACCCACGACCCTGCCACCGCCATGGGCCGCATCAGCCGTGATGAGAAAGGCCGCTATGGCTTGCAGCAGGCCGCCGAGCAGGTGTGCCGGCTGGCCAGTTAGGACTACAAACCGCCGCTGACGCCCAGATTAAGGCCGATGGCGGTGGCCAGAGACAGTGGCAGCAACAGGGTATCGAGCAACGCACTAACCGGCAGGTCGGCGGCCGGGTAAGCTGGCGCCTCGGCGCCGAAACGGTCAGTGGCGCAGCAGCCGCCTTGCAGCGCATACAGGTTGAGCCGCGTACCGGCATACACCACCGGCGCATCGGGTTTGGCCGCGTCGAGGGTGCGCACCGTGGCGCAGCCGCTGAGGGTCAGGCTCAGCAGCAGGCAAACAAGCGCGCGGGCCAGAAGCTTATTCATCCGGGGTGATCTGATGGTGCTCACCCCAGCGCGGCAGCATGTCCTGCGGGATGTTCAGGCAGTTGAGGATGCGCGCCACGACGAAATCGATCAGGTCATCGATGGTTTGCGGCTGGTGATAAAAGCCCGGCGCAGCCGGCAGGATGGTCACGCCCATGTTCGACAGTTTGAGCATGTTCTCCAGGTGAATGCTGGAGAACGGCGCCTCGCGCGGCACCAGAATCAGCTGACGACGCTCCTTCAAGGCCACATCGGCGGCGCGCTCGATCAGGTTGTTGCAGGCCCCGGTGGCAATTGCTGAAAGCGTGCCAGTGCTGCACGGCACCACCACCATCGCCGAGGGCGCACCGGAGCCGGAGGCCACCGGCGCCATCCAGTCTTCCTTGCCATACACGCGAATCTGCCCTGGCGCGGCGCCGGTGTACTCGCTCAGGAACGCCTGCATGGCCTGCGGCTTGCTCGGCAGGCTGACATCGGTTTCCGTGGCCATCACCAGCTGCGCGGCCTTGGAAATCAGAAAGTGCACCTCACGGTCTTCCCGCACCAGGCAGTCGAGCAGGCGCAGGCCGTACTGAGCGCCGGAGGCGCCGGTCATGGCCAGGGTGATTCTCTCAGGTCCAGACATTTATGCCTCCAGGGCCGCAGCCAGCTTGCCATGCAAACCGCCGAAGCCGCCGTTGCTCATCACCACGATTTGGGTGCCCGGCGCGGCCTCGGCCTTGACCCCGGCAATGATCGCTTCCAGCGAGTCGCAAACCTGCGTCGGTACGGTCGAGGTGGCCACAGTGCCAGCCAGGTCCCAACCGAGATTCGGCGGTGCGTACCAGTACACCGAGTCCGCCTGCACCACGGACTCCGGCAGGCCATCACGGTGCGCACCGAGCTTCATCGAGTTGGAGCGCGGCTCGACGATGGCGATCAGCTTGGCGTCGCCGATGCGTTTGCGCAGGCCATCGAGGGTGGTGGCAATCGCCGTCGGGTGATGAGCGAAGTCGTCGAAAATGGTCACGCCATTCACTTCGGCAACCTTCTCCATACGCCGCTTGGCATTGATAAAGCCGCACAGCGCGGCGATGCCCAATTCCGGCACCACGCCAACATGCCGCGCCGCCGCCAGCACCGCCAGGGCGTTGGCGACGTTGTGCTGGCCGGTCAGCTGCCAGTCCACGGTGCCGGCAACCTTGCCCTCGAAACTCACCTCGAAGCGCGAGCCGTCGGCGCTGAGCAGGCGCGCCTGCCATTGGCCGCCTTCGCCGGTGGTCTGTACCGGCGTCCAGCAACCCATCTGGATAACGCGTTTGAGCGCTGGTTCAGTGGTCGGATGAATGATCAGGCCATCACCCGGAATGGTGCGTACCAGATGGTGGAACTGTCGCTCGATGGCCGCCAGATCCGGGAAGATGTCCGCGTGATCGAACTCCAAGTTATTCAGAATCGCGGTGCGCGGGCGGTAGTGCACGAACTTGCTGCGCTTGTCGAAGAAGGCGCTGTCGTACTCGTCGGCTTCCACCACAAAGAACGGCGTGCCACCCAAACGCGCGGAAATGCCGAAGTTCTGCGGCACGCCGCCAATCAAAAAGCCCGGGCTCATACCGGCATGCTCGAGCACCCAGGCCAGCATGCTGGAACTGCTGGTTTTGCCATGAGTACCGGCCACCGCCATCACCCAACGGCCTTGCAGCACATGGTCGGCCAGCCACTGGGGGCCGCTGACATAGGGCAGGCCCTTGTTCAGCACATATTCCACTGCTGGGTTGCCACGCGACAGGGCGTTGCCAACCACCACCAAGTCCGGCGCGGGGTCGAGTTGAGCGGCGTCATAGCCCTGGGTCAGTTCGATACCCTGAGCTTCCAACTGGGTGCTCATAGGCGGGTAAACGTTGGCGTCGGAGCCGGTCACGCGGTGGCCGAGTTCCTTGGCCAGCACGGCCAGCGAGCCCATAAAAGTGCCGCAGATGCCGAGAATATGGATATGCATGATTTACCTTGCAGGCGTCGTCAGAGCCGGTGAAGAAGGCGGGATAAAAACTGGCCGCAGATTAGCACAGCCCCCTTGGCCATTTCCGTAGGTTGGCGTTGAGGTGCGCAGCGCCGAAGCCCAACAACACACGCTGCCTGTTGTCTGTTGGGCTTCGCTACGCTCAACACCAACCTACGGCTTTAGCCGCGCCGGGCAATCCCGTGTTTACGCAACTTGCGGTACAGGGTGTTGCGGCTGATGCCCAGCTGTTCGGCGCTGCGGCTCATCTGCCAGTGCTGCGCATCTAGGACCGCAAGCAGCGCGGTGCGTTCGGCGTCGCCCAACTGGTCGGGCTTGGCCGCCGGCAACAGCGCCTGCGCGGGACGGGCATGGCGAATTTCGGCGGGCAGCTCGGCGTGAATGATCACACCGTTTTCGCACAGCGCGCAGAGGGTGCGCAGCACATTACGCAGTTGCCGCACATTGCCCGGCCAGGAATAACCGAGCAGCGCCTCGCGGGCCGCATCATCGAGGCGTACAAGTTGCCCGCGCGCCTCTTCACCGAGAAGAAAATCCAGCAATGCCAGCTTGTCGCTGCGCTCACGCAAAGGTGGCAGGTCTATCGCCAGGCCATTGAGGCGATAGAACAGGTCCTGACGGAACTCGCCGCTGGCCACCCGTTCATTGAGGTCGCGGTGGCTGGCGCTGATCACCCGCACATCGATAGCCTGCGACTCACCGCCAATCGGCTCGACCCGACGTTCTTCCAATACCCGCAACAAGCGGGTTTGCAGCGCCAGCGGCATATCGCCGATTTCATCAAGAAACAGCGTGCCGCCATCAGCCTGCTGCAACTTGCCGCGCATGCCTTCCTTGCGCGCCCCGGTAAAGCTGCCGCCGCGATAACCGAACAGCTCGCTCTCGATCAGGCTCTCAGGAATTGCCGCGCAGTTCAGCGCAACAAAGGGTTTGCCACCACGCGAGCTGACCTGATGCAGGGCCTTGGCAAAGGCCTCCTTGCCGGTGCCGGTTTCGCCGCCAATCAGCAGCGGCACATCGCGTTCATACACCCGCAGCGCGCGGCGGAAATCACTCTGCAAATCTGGGTCAGCCAGGCACAGCCCTGGCGTAGCCACGCTCGCCAAAGCCAGCGCTTGGGCACTGCGCCGGGGCTGGCCGCGCAACATGGCAAACAGCAGCTGGCCGCGCTGGGTATACAGGGCCAACTGGCGCTGGGCTGCGCTGAAGCGC
Organism: Pseudomonas cimarronensis; assembly: GCF_049331905.1. Lineage (GTDB taxonomy): Bacteria > Pseudomonadota > Gammaproteobacteria > Pseudomonadales > Pseudomonadaceae > Aquipseudomonas. The sequence goes on from NZ_CP186283.1 coordinate 4,087,219, forward strand.
GACCGAGCAGGTCATCCAGGCGGCAGTCAAACACCTCGATCAAGGTGCGCCCGAGCAGTTGGCGCCGCGACAGACCGAGCAGGTTGATCGCGCTCTGATTCACCGCACTCACCCGCCCATCGCCGTCAAAAGCCAGCAGCCCTTCGCTGAACTGGCCGATGTATTCGGCCTGAGCGTGGAAGCGCAGCAGCCATTCACCTTCATAGCTGCGCAGAAAGTGACAGCCCTCGATGGCCTTGGCCGACAGGTTGACCAGGGCCATGGTGTGGAACTGGCTCTGCCGCGATACGTCATGCCGCGCCGAGGACACATCCAGCACCGCCAGCAGCTCGCCATGCGGGTCGAACACCGGACTGGCCGAGCAGGTCAGCCCGGTATGCCGGCTGCGGAAATGCTCATTCTGGTGGATGGTCAGCGGCTGGCGTTCGACCAGGCAGGTGCCGATGCCGTTGGTGCCTTCGCAGGCTTCGCTCCAGTCGGCACCGAGCCAAAGGCCGGCCTGCTCGAAGGTGCGTTTTTCCGCCTGCTCGGTGACGCAGTTGAGGATCACCCCGCGCGCATCGGTCAGCAGCACCGCGTGGCCGCTGCCGGCCAGCTGGCGGTGCAGGCTGTTCATCTCGTTGCTGGAAATCTCCAGCACCTGCTGCAACTGCTCGCGCCGCTCAAGCATGTGCGCGTGCTCGATCACTGCCGGCGGCATGCTCTGCGCCGGGTCGAGGTGATGCTGCTGCAGGCAGCGCAGCCAGGAGCGTGCCACCGAGGAATCGGCAGCCGGACCGGCGAGTTGTCCACGGCCTTGGGCCACGGTCAGCACCTGCTGGGCGTGGCGGCTTGCAGGGTTATGCATTGTTATTGTTCTCCGCTGTAGCAGGCCATTGAGAAACTACCTGCTAGGAGGTGCACGTGATGGTCGAGCATCTACCAGCTTTCCGGCCATTGCAATACGGCCTGACCGGCGAGTCACCGCGCTGTATCGCCCCCGGTACAGAGTGTCACGCAGGCTGTATCAAGGGCGATACAACCCGCGCAGCGCAACCTCCCAGCACACATCACGCAACCGCTCTAGCACAGTCATTGCGCACTCCTGGCCCAGCCCTTGCTCTGTCTCTGCACAAGCGCCACAGCGCGCCGTTCGCTGCATCACCAAAACAAGCATAAGAACCAGGAGATATTCAGCATGCGTTACGCCCATCCCGGTACCGAAGGTGCCCTCGTTTCCTTTAAATCCCGCTATGGCAACTACATTGGCGGTGAGTTTGTTGCGCCGGTCAAAGGTCAGTACTTCACCAACACCTCGCCGGTAAACGGCCTGCTGATTGCCGAGTTCCCGCGCTCCACTGCCGAGGACATCGACAAGGCCCTCGACGCCGCCCACGCCGCCGCCGATGCCTGGGGCAGTACCTCGGTGCAGGAGCGCTCAATGATCTTGCTGAAGATCGCCGACCGCATCGAGGCCAATCTGGAAGTGTTGGCCATCACCGAAACCTGGGACAACGGCAAGGCCGTGCGTGAAACCCTCAACGCCGACATCCCCCTGGCCGCCGACCACTTCCGCTACTTCGCCGGCTGCCTGCGCGCGCAGGAAGGCTCGGCTGCGGAGATCGACGGCAACACCGTGGCCTACCACATCCATGAACCGCTGGGCGTGGTTGGGCAGATCATTCCGTGGAACTTCCCGCTGCTGATGGCCGCCTGGAAACTCGCCCCGGCCCTGGCCGCCGGCAACTGCGTGGTGCTCAAACCGGCCGAGCAAACGCCGCTGGGCATCAGCGTGTTGATGGAACTGATCGGCGACCTGCTGCCGCCGGGCGTGCTCAACGTGGTGCAGGGTTACGGTAAAGAAGCGGGCGAAGCGTTGGCCACCAGCAAACGCATCGCCAAGATCGCCTTCACCGGCTCGACCCCAGTGGGCGCGCACATCATGAAATGCGCCGCCGAAAACATCATCCCGAGCACCGTGGAGCTGGGCGGCAAGTCGCCGAATATCTTCTTCGAAGACATCATGCAGGCCGAGCCGAGCTTTATCGAAAAAGCCGCCGAAGGCCTGGTGCTGGCCTTCTTTAACCAGGGCGAGGTGTGCACCTGCCCATCGCGCGCGCTGGTGCAGGAATCGATCTACCCGGCCTTTATGAAAGAGGTGATGAAGAAGGTCGAACAAATCAAACGCGGCGACCCGCTGGACACCGACACCATGGTCGGCGCCCAAGCCTCCGAGCAGCAGTTCGACAAAATCCTCAGCTACCTGGAAATCGCCAAGCAGGAAGGCGCCGAACTGCTCACCGGCGGTGCGGTGGAAAAACTCAGCGGCACCCTGGACGGCGGCTATTACATCCAGCCGACCCTGCTCAAGGGCCACAACAAGATGCGCGTGTTCCAGGAAGAAATTTTCGGCCCGGTGGTCAGCGTCACCACCTTCAAGGACGAAGCCGAAGCCCTGGCAATTGCCAACGACACCGAGTTCGGCCTCGGCGCCGGCCTGTGGACCCGCGATATCAACCGCGCCTACCGCATGGGCCGGGCGATCAAAGCCGGTCGCGTATGGACCAACTGCTACCACCTGTACCCCGCGCATGCTGCCTTCGGCGGTTACAAGAAGTCCGGCGTCGGCCGTGAGACCCACAAGATGATGCTCGACCATTACCAGCAGACCAAGAACCTGCTAGTGAGCTACGACACCAACCCACTCGGCTTTTTCTAAGCCCCCTGCGCAACCGCAGCCGATGCTCGGAAACGACATCGGTTTGCCCGCTCGCGCCTCAGGTCTAGACCAGAGGCGCAGTTGGCACAGCGGTTGCTGATCCACTGGGCAACACTCTCCCTCAAATAGCTACACGCCTGGCCGGGCCTGCGCTGCGGCCAGCGTGTTGATAAGGAATTCCCATGGCAGCAGAACAAATCAGTGCGGTAGGTCTACCGCAAGGCACCGATTTAGAGCAGGTCGATGCCGATTACTTTCAAAGCAGGCAATTGAAGAAAGGCGCAGCAGGCTGGGTATTGCTGGTCGGCCTGGGCGTTGCCTACGTGATTTCCGGCGACTACGCCGGCTGGAACTTCGGTCTAGCCCAGGGCGGCTGGGGCGGTATGTTTCTCGCCACCCTGCTGATGGCGCTGATGTACCTGTGCATGTGCTTCTCCCTGGCGGAACTGTCCTCGATGATCCCCACCGCTGGCGGCGGCTACGGCTTTGCCCGCAGCGCCTTCGGTCCCTTGGGCGGTTTTCTCACCGGCACGGCGATCCTGATCGAATACGCCATTGCCCCAGCGGCGATTGCGGTGTTTATCGGCGCCTACTGTGAGTCGCTGTTCGGCATTGGCGGCTGGGCGATCTACCTGGCCTTCTATGTGCTGTTTATCGGCATCCATATCTTCGGCGTCGGCGAGGCATTGAAGCTGATGTTTATCATCACCGCCGTGGCAGCGATTGCCCTCGGCGTGTTTATCGTCGCGATGGTGCCGCACTTCTCGGTGGCCAACCTACTCGACATTCCGGTGACCGAAGCCACAGGCGCCAGCAGTTTCCTGCCGTTCGGCTATGTCGGCGTGTGGGCGGCGATCCCCTATGCGATCTGGTTTTTCCTCGCGGTTGAAGGCGTACCACTGGCCGCTGAAGAAACCCGCAATCCTCAGCGCGACATGCCACGCGGGCTGATCGGCGCCATGCTGGTACTGCTGGCCTTTGCCCTGCTGATTCTGCTGATTGGCCCAGGCGGCGCCGGCGCCAACGCGCTGATGGCGTCGGGCAACCCACTGGTGGAAGCCCTGACCATTGCCTACGGCGAATCCACCTGGATGAGCAGCTTCGTCAACCTGATCGGCCTGGCCGGTCTGATTGCCAGCTTCTTCTCGATCATCTACGCCTACTCCCGGCAGATCTTCGCCCTGTCGCGCGCCGGCTACCTGCCGCGCTCGCTGTCGCTGACCAACAAAAACAAGGCCCCGGTGCTGGCGCTGATCGTGCCCGGCCTGATCGGCTTTGCCCTGTCGCTGACGGGCCAGGGTGACCTGCTGATTCTGGTGGCAGTGTTCGGCGCCACCATCTCCTACGTGCTGATGATGGCCGCGCACATCACCCTGCGCGTGCGCCGTCCGGAGATGCATCGCCCGTATCGCACCCCAGGCGGCATCGTTACCTCGGGCATCGCTCTGGTGCTGGCCTGCGTGGCCGTGGTGGCCGGTTTCCTGGTCGACCCACGGGTGGTGATTGGTGCCGCGATTATCTACGCCGTGCTGATCGCCTACTTCGCCCTGTACAGTCGCCATCACCTGGTGGCCGGTACGCCGGAAGAAGAATTCGTCGCCATCGGTAAAGCCGAGGCCGCGCTCAAGTAATACCCGTCACGTTGGCGCAGCATGATCGTGCGGCGCCAACGTGACGCTTGGGAGACACGCAATGTCCAGTTTTCAGCACACGGTAGGCGGTGAAACCTACCGTTTCGACAGCCTCGCCGAAGTGATGGCCAAGGCCAGCCCGGCACGCTCCGGCGACTATCTAGCGGGCGTGGCGGCAAGCAATGCCGGCGAACGGGTCGCGGCGCAGATGGCCCTGGCCGATATTCCGCTCAAGCATTTCCTCACCGAGGCGCTGATTCCTTACGAGACTGATGAGGTCACCCGGCTGATTATCGACAGCCATGATGCGGCGGCCTTCGCCCCGGTCGGCCACCTGACTGTCGGCGGCTTTCGCGACTGGCTGCTCGGCGACAGCGCCGATGAAGCCAGCCTGCGCGCCCTCGCACCCGGCCTCACGCCAGAAATGGCCGCGGCAGTAGCGAAGATCATGCGCGTGCAGGACCTGGTGCTGGTGGCGCAGAAAATCCGTGTGGTCAGCCGTTTTCGCAACACCGTTGGCCTGCGCGGGCGTATGTCCACTCGCCTGCAACCGAATCATCCGACCGACGAACCGGCCGGCATTGCCGCGAGCATTCTCGACGGCCTGCTGTACGGCAACGGCGACGCCATGATCGGCATCAACCCGGCCACCGACAGCATCAGTTCGATCTGCGAGATGCTGAAGATGCTCGACGGCATCATTCAGCGTTATGAAATCCCCACCCAGGCCTGCGTGTTGACCCACGTCACCACCTCGATCGAGGCGATCAACCGTGGCGTGCCGCTGGACCTGGTGTTCCAGTCGATTGCCGGCACTGAAGCAGCCAACGCCAGCTTTGGCGTCAGCCTGAAAATTCTGCAGGAAGGCTACGACGCCGGCCTCAGCCTCAAACGCGGCACCTTGGGCAACAACCTGATGTATTTCGAAACCGGCCAGGGCAGCGCGCTGTCCGCTGGGGCCCACCATGGCCTCGACCAGCAAACCTGCGAGACCCGCGCCTATGCAGTGGCACGGCACTTCAAGCCGTTTCTGGTGAATACCGTGGTCGGTTTTATCGGCCCGGAGTACCTGTATAACGGCAAGCAGATCATCCGCGCCGGCCTGGAAGACCACTTCTGCGGCAAACTGCTGGGCCTGCCGATGGGTTGCGACATCTGCTACACCAACCATGCCGAAGCCGATCAGGACGACATGGACGTGCTGTTGACCCTGCTCGGCGTGGCCGGGATCAATTTCATCATGGGCATCCCCGGTTCCGACGACGTGATGCTCAATTACCAGACCACCTCCTTTCACGACGCGCTGTATGCCCGGCAGAGCCTGGGGCTGAAACCGGCCCCCGAGTTCGAAGCCTGGCTGCAGCGCATGGGCATCTTCACCCAGGCCGACGGCCGCCCGCGCATGGGCAATAGCCTGCCGCCGGCGTTTCGTCAGGCCCTGGCGCAGCTGGGTTAATCAAGGAGCCGCTTATGTACGATGACACCCCACTCAGCAGCGCCAGCGAGAATCCCTGGCAGCAACTGCGCAACCTGACCCCGGCGCGCATTGCTCTGGGTCGTGCCGGCACCAGCATGCCGACCCGCGCGCAGCTGGATTTCCAGTTCGCCCACGCCCAGGCTCGCGATGCCGTGCACTTGCCGTTTGATCACGCCGCGCTGGCCGCTGGCCTGGCTCACCAGCATCGACAGAGCCTGCTGCTGCACAGTGCCGCCAAGGACCGCGACACCTACCTGCAACGCCCGGACTTGGGTCGGCGCTTAAGCCACGAATCAGCCGAGCTGCTGGGGCAGCACCGCGAAAACAATCCGGATGGCTACGACCTGGCTATCGTCATCGCCGACGGCCTTTCTGCCCTGGCCGTGCACCGCAATGCCCTGCCCATGGTGGCGCATATCGAGGAACAGGCCGCTGCCGAAGGCTGGAGCGTGGCGCCCGTCGCTCTGGTGACCCAGGGCCGCGTGGCGGTGGCCGATGAAGTGGCCGAGCTGCTCGGCGCGCGCATGGTGGTGATCCTGATTGGCGAGCGCCCCGGCCTGAGTTCACCGGACAGCCTGGGGCTGTATTTCACCTACGCGCCCAAGGTTGGCCTGACCGACGCCTACCGCAACTGCATCTCCAACGTGCGCCAGGAGGGCCTGAGCTACGCCATGGCCAGCCACCGCCTGTTGTACCTGATGCGCGAGGCCTGCCGCCGCCAGCTGTCGGGGGTCAACCTCAAGGATGAGGCCGACGTACCGCTGCTGGCCGGCGGCGTACCGCGCGAGAACTTCCTGCTGGGCTAGGCCCATGCATATGTCGATGTAACACCAGGCCATGTGGGAGGGGCCTTAGCCGCGATTGACCTTACAGACGCTGAAGGCGTCGCGGCTAAAGCCCCTCCCAGGACAATCAGCAGATCCGACGCACGATTACAACCAAACGCTTGTTTGGATTGCACTTTCCAAAAGCTTTAGGCAGCATCGGGGTCGTTCGCAGGCAGCGCTGCCGTGTTGCCGAAGCCATCCACATGACTTTAAGTAGAGGCTCACCATGCGCATCGTCCAAGCGACCCTAGAGCATCTGGATCAACTCACGCCACTGTTCGTCAATTACCGCGAACACTTTGGCCAGCTGCCCTACCCCGACTCCTCGCGCAAATTTCTGGAAAAGCGCATCAGCCGCAAGGAGTCGGTGATCTACCTGGCCATGGCCGATGACGAGGACAAGATTCTCGGCTTCTGCCAGCTCTACTCGAGCTTCTCCTCGCTGTCGCTCAAGCGCGTGTGGATTCTCAACGACATCTACGTCTGCCAGGACGCACGCCGCCAGCTGGTGGCCGACCGCCTGATCCAGACCGCCAAGCAGATGGCCAAAGAGACCAACGCCGTGCGCCTGCGCGTGGCGTCCAGTGTCGACAACGAAGTCGCGCACAAGCTCTACGAATCCATCGGATTCAAAGAAGACACCGAGTTCAAGAGTTTTGTCCTGCCGATCACCGAAGACTTCACCGCGCCGTAACAGCCCGCAGGCCTGCGACGTACCAGACGTCGCAGGTCAGCCGTTCAGGCTCAGCCATAGGCCGATTCCCAGCTGCATCAACAGCAAACCCAGCAATGCCAGGTGCCAGGGCGAGCGGTAACGCCGTGTGCGCAACCTTGGTGCCGGGTGCTGCTGCAACGGCTGGCGCAACGCCTGCTCAAACTCCGAGAGCGCCTCGAAACGCGCCTCAGGCCTGGGCGCCAGGGCCCGTGCCAGCACGCCATCCCAGCCCATGGGCACTTGCCCACTGAACTGCGCCAGCGGCCTATAACGGCTGTTGCCATCGGCATCCGCCTGCGCCACCTCCGGCCAGCGCCCGCAGAACAGCCAGTAAGCCAGCGCCGCCAGGGCGAACTGATCAGCCCGACCATCCAGGGCCTGACCGGCACGCGCCTCCGGCGCCAGCGGCACGGCCAGAGCCGGCAGCGCCTGCTGCGCAACACCGGGCAGCAGCGCAGCATGTTCGGGTAACAGCAACACACGGCCGCCATCACTTACCAGGATATTGCGCGGGTCCAGCCACAGCCCCTGCATGCCACGGCGCTGCAACCCGCGTACCGCCGCAACCAACTGCTCAAGCAGGGCCAGCAGCGTCAGGCCATCCACCGGGCCGTGGGCTGCCACCCAATCAATCAGGCTGCGCATGCCCTTGGCAGGTGGTTCCAGCAGCAAAAAGGCATGTTCACGCGGCTGATGTGACGACAGCACCTGCGGCAAGCCGCTCACCGGGCTGCGCCGCAGCGCCCATTCGCGTTGCCAGAAGGCTTCATCAGCCGCCTGCTCGGCCAGCCATAGCAACGCCTCCCGGCCACGCGGATCGGTAGCGCGAAACAGCCGACCCGGCGGGCCATACGGGCATGCCGACAGCAGCACCCAGCCATCCAGCGACATACCGGGCTGCGCATGCTGCACCGCTGGCCAGGCCGCGCGCACGGTCATCACCGGCGCCTGGTCAACCCCGCCCGGCCGCAGCAAAACCGCCGCCCCAGGGGCCTGCAACAACGGTGTGAGCAGCGCCTGCAAGGCCTGCGTGTCGAGGTTTGGATCAAGCCCATGCCAGCCTTGCAAATCAGCCACGTCGAGCAACGGCTGTGGAGCCATCAGCAACAGCTCATCGGCACTTAGAAGCAAACGCTGCTGCACCAGCGCCAGCTCAGCCTGCATGCCCAGCTGCAAACCATCACGGCCGATCAGGCTGCTTACCGTGGTGCCTTGGTAGCGCCGCAAACCGATGGCCCCGGCCTGGAGAAACTGCGCCTCGCCGTTCTGCAGCAGCAACAAGCCGGCATTCAGTTGCGCGATGCTGCGCCCCGCCTGACGCTGGCGAAACAGCTGCTGATTGAACCCTGCCAGCACCTGCCGCACCGCCTGAGCTTCGCTCCAGCCCGCCGGGGTGCTGCAGAAGTCTGCCAGCAGCCCATCGAGATAAGCCTCCAGCGTACGCACCACATCAGTGCATTCTCGCGCCCAGAGCAGCACCACCAGCAGCACTGGCGGTCGCCCTTCACGCCCCGGCAGCCAGGTCGAGCGGGCCCGGGCGGCCTGGCTGGACAGGTCAAGACCGTTGCCGCAGAGCAGCTTGATGGTGGGATGATGCAGATGCTCAATCGACATTGGCAGCCCTCCCAGGTCGCAGGTAAGCATGTCACTGCAGCCTTTGTGCCGACTTGCCCAACGCTACCCCCAGGCTTAAGGTGGGCGCTCCCTAGCGTCCGAGCCGAGTCCATGTGGTCGTTCCGCGCCTGGCGTCGCCAGCGCATCCTTGCCCGTCACCCCATCAGCCCTGCGCAATGGCAGGCCGTGCTGCAGCAGCTACCGATCCTCGACGGCTTGAATGAAGCCGAACAGCAGCGCCTGCGTGAACGTGCCGTGCTGTTTTTGCACCACAAACACCTCAGCCCCCTACCCGACGTGGAGCTGGACAGCCACGCACGCCTGCTGCTGGCGGTGCAGGCCGAGCTGCCACTGCTGCACCTGGCCGACCTCAACTGGTACCAGGGCTTTCATGAAATCGTCCTGTATCCGGATGATTTCGTCAGCCCGCAACGCCACCGCGACCCGAGCGGCGTGGTGCACGAATGGGACGCCGAACACAGCGGCGAGGCCTGGCAGCAAGGTCCTGTGATCCTCGCCTGGCCAGGCGTACAGGCCAGCGGCCAGTGGGACGGCTACAACCTGGTGATTCACGAACTGGCGCACAAGCTGGACATGCTCAATGGCGACGCCAACGGCCTGCCGCCGCTACACAGCAACATGGCCGTGCAGGAGTGGGCCGAGGCCATGCAGAGCGCCTTTGACCAGATGAACGCCGAACTGGATGCCAACCCCGAGGCCGACACCGCTATCGACCCTTATGCAGCGGAAAACCCGGCAGAATTCTTTGCCGTGACCAGCGAATACTTCTTCAGCGCCCCGGACCTGCTCGCTGAAGCCTTCCCGGCGGTGTACGCGCAGCTGGCACTGTTCTACCGGCAGGGTCCACTGGCACGCCTGCAGCAGTTGCAAGCGAGCAACCCGGACTATCAGGTCAGAACCGAAGACAGTGAGTTCGCGACCAATGGCTAGGCATCCCGGCGTAGCAACACCGGGGGAATATGCCTATAATCGCGCCACTTTTTTGGCCCACCCCTCGGGAGTCGCCCCATGAGCTACAGCAAGATCCCAGCCGGTAAAGACCTGCCGAACGACATCTACGTCGCCATCGAGATCCCGGCCAACCACGCGCCGATCAAATACGAAATCGACCACGACAGCGACTGTCTGATGGTCGACCGCTTCATGGCCACCCCGATGTTCTACCCGGCCAACTACGGTTTTATCCCGCACACCCTGGCGGACGACGGTGATCCACTCGACGTGCTGGTCGTGACCCCGTACCCAGTGGCGCCAGGCTCGGTTATCCGCGCCCGCCCGGTTGGCGTGCTGCACATGAGCGACGAAGCCGGCGGCGACGCCAAGCTGGTTGCCGTACCGCACGACAAACTCAGCGTGCTGTACAAAGACGTCCAGGAATACACCGACCTGCCCGCGCTGCTGATCGAGCAGATCAAGCACTTCTTCGAGAACTACAAGGATCTCGAGAAAGGCAAATGGGTCAAGGTTGAAGGCTGGGGCGGCGCTGAAGAAGCCCGAGGTCTGATTCTCAAGGCGGTCGCGGCTTACCAAAAATAAGTCGGGACTACCCCCTAAAAGCCGGCCACAAGCCGGCTTTTTTATTGCCCAAAAATCGCCGCCGGCATTCCCCGCCCCCAAGATTTGCCAGCACAGAGCTCAGTGCCGATGGCTCTTGCCCACATGCGAGTGGCCGTCATCCGGCAGCGCGCTGACCCCGCCGCTGCAGTTCAGCTGCTGGAGAATGCCGCAGGCCTCCACGCCCTGTTCCGAAGCACAGCGGTGACGCAGGTCGAGCAGTTGTTGTTGCAGTGCCAGCAGGCTGGTAACCCGCGCCTGAACATGACGAATGTGCTCATCCACCAGGCTGTTGACGCCTTCACAGTTCTGCGCGGGGCTGTCCATCAGGGCCAGCAGGCGGCGGATTTCATCCAGGGTCATGTCCAGCGTGCGGCAATTGCGGATAAAGGTCAGCCGCTCCAGGTGCTCGCTGTTATACAGCCGGTAATTGCCCTCGGTGCGGGCCGGAGCCGGCAGCAGCCCTTCGCGCTCGTAGTAGCGCACCGTTTCAACCGGGCAATCCGCCTGTTTGGCCAGTACTCCAATCTTCATGACAACCTCGCGCAAAGGTGCTTGACCCTGTAGTGGCTTTAGGGTGTTCACTCTACTCCATCGTGTAGCGAGGATAGTCTGATGAATGATTGCTGCGGCCACCATCACCCACCGAAAGCAGACGCCATGGCCACTGCACCGACGGGCGAAGGAGCCCTGGACGGTGCCCTGTTCAGCCAGTTTCGCATCGAGCAGATGGACTGCCCGACGGAGCAGACGCTGATCGAAGAGCGCCTGGGCAAGCTCGCAGGCATCGAGCGCCTGGAGTTCAATCTGATCAACCGCGTGCTCGGGGTCTGGCACCGCTTGCCGTCCACCACGCCAATTGAGGCAGCCATCGGCGCGCTCGGCATGCAGGCCGAGCCGCTGACGGGCGAAGCGAAACCCGCCCCGGAGCCACGCAAGAAAGCCTGGTGGCCGTTGGCGCTGTCCGGGGTGGCGGCGCTGAGCGCAGAAGTTCTGCACTTCGCCGCGCTGGCACCGGAGTGGGTGGTCGCGGGCATGGCGCTGCTGGCCATTCTGTTGTGCGGCCTGGGCACCTACAAAAAGGGCTGGATCGCCCTGAAAAATCGCAACCTGAATATCAATGCACTGATGAGTATTGCCGTAACCGGCGCCGTACTAATCGGCCAATGGCCGGAGGCGGCCATGGTCATGTTCCTGTTTGCCGTGGCCGAGCTGATCGAAGCCAAGTCACTGGATCGTGCGCGCAATGCCATTCGCAGCCTGATGGACCTGACGCCCGAGCGCGCCGCGGTGCAGCAGGCCGACGGCAGCTGGCTGGACGTAGCGATAACGAGCGTTGCAGTCGGCGCCTTGGTCAGGGTGCGCCCAGGCGAACGCATCGGCCTGGATGGCGAAGTGATCAGCGGCCACTCGACGATCAATCAGGCCCCCATTACCGGCGAAAGCCTGCCCGTGGAAAAGACCATTGGCGACCCGGTCTTTGCCGGCACCATCAACCAGGCCGGCGCACTGGAATACCGCGTACTGGCCGCTGCCGCCAACACCACACTGGCGCGGATCATCCACGCGGTTGAACAGGCGCAGGGCTCGCGCGCGCCGACCCAGCGCTTTGTCGACCAGTTCGCCAAGGTCTACACCCCGCTGGTGTTTCTCCTGGCCCTGGCGGTTGCGCTGCTACCGCCACTGCTGCTGGCCGAACCCTGGTATGACTGGATTTACCGCGCCCTGGTGCTGCTGGTGGTGGCATGCCCCTGCGCCCTGGTGATCTCGACCCCGGTGACCATCGTCAGCGGCCTGGCCGCCGCCGCACGCAAAGGCATTCTGGTCAAGGGTGGGATCTACCTGGAAAGCGCTGCCAAGCTGGGCTTTCTGGCGCTCGACAAGACCGGCACCCTCACCCACGGCAAGCCGGTGCAAACCGATGACCTGCCCCTGCTGGAACAGGATGCCGAACACTACCGCAGCCACGCCGCGAGCCTGGCCGATCGCTCCGACCACCCGGTGTCCCAGGCGATTGCCAAGCAGGCGCGTGAGCAGAACCTGCTCATCCGCGCAGTCGAGAATTTTGCCGCCCTGCCCGGTCGTGGCGTGCAGGGAAATATCGACGGCGCCGTGTTCTACCTGGGCAATCATCGCCTGGTGGAAGAACGTGGCCTGTGCTCGGCCGAACTGGAAGCCACCCTCGAAGGCCTGGAACGCCAGGGCAAAAGCGTGGTGGTGCTGTGCGACAACAGTCGTGCGCTGGCGCTGTTTGCCGTGGCCGATACGGTGAAAGAATCCAGCCGCGAAGCCATCGCCCAGCTGCATGCGCTGGGGGTGAAGACCAGCATGCTGACTGGCGACAACCCGCACACCGCGGCCGCCATCGCGGCCCAGGTGGGCATCGACGAAGCGCGCGGCAACCTGTTGCCGGAGGACAAGCTGCAGGCCATCGAAGCCCTACAGGCACGGGGGGTTGTCGTCGGCATGGTCGGTGACGGGATCAACGATGCCCCGGCGCTGGCCAAAGCACAGATTGGTTTCGCCATGGCGGCAGCCGGCACCGATACAGCCATCGAAACCGCCGACGTGGCCCTGATGGACGACGACCTGCGCAAGATTCCAGCCTTTATTCGCCTGTCGCAGCAGACCGCAGCCATTCTGAAGCAGAACATCATCCTGGCATTGGGGGTCAAGGCGCTGTTTCTCGCCATCAGCCTGAGTGGCCAGGCCACCCTGTGGATGGCGGTGTTTGCCGACATGGGCGTCAGCCTGCTGGTGGTATTCAACGGCCTGCGCCTGCTGAAGAAATAGGAGCACAGCAACATGCATACACCGCTACAACAGGCGATTAGCGAAGCCTTCCACCAAGCCGACCTGGCCAGGCATGCCCACGACAATACGGCCGCTTTCGCCTGGCTGGAACGCGCGCATATCCTCAGCCAACGCCAGCCTCTGCTGCATGCCAAAAGCCATTGGCTGATGCTCACGCTCGGCTGGCAACAGCGCGATTACCGCGAAGTGGCCGGCCAACTGCCGCGGGTTGTCGCGGCCTTGCTGTTCTCACGCATTTGGGTGCCCGTCGGCAACACCGGGCGGGCGCGGGTCAGCGCCTTCAAGCCGATGCCCGTGGCAGAGGAATTACACACCCTGTTGCACGATGAGAGGCCCGTACGTCCCCGCTGACACGCAACTAGGCAAGCCGTTAGCGCCTGCACGGCGGTGCCTTGGCGCGTTACACGCTATAACTGGTTGGCTGACCGCTGGCTGACCAGTAGCATGGCCGCAATAGCGCGATCACCCGCTGCCACGGCAATGCGGGCGGCAGCACGCCCATCACCACGCACGACTAGCAGCTTCAACAGCAGCTGAAGGATCACGGGATGAAGTTAACCGTTCGCAACCGCATCATTGCCAGTTTCACCGTCCTTATCGCCATTCTGCTGTTGCTCGCCAGTGCCTCCTACCTGCGCATGGCCGCCATCGAGGATGAGGCGGAGAACATGCTGACCGAGTCTGTGCCTGGAGCCTATTACGCCAGCAGAATGCAGGACACCTGGGCTCACCATATGCTCGACACCCGGCGCATGCTGTTGCGCCTGATCGATGAGGAGCCTGATGCCGTACTGAAACACTATCAGGAACAGTTCGAGCAGAGCGAAGCACAGCTCGATGACCTGCTCGAGCACTACCTGAAAACCGCCGCCACAGAAGGCGAGCACACCCTAGTCGCGCAGTTCCGTCAGCAGCACAAGCAGTACCTGAAGCTGCATGAACAACTGCGCAATACCCTGCGTGATGCTCCAGGGCAGCAAGGGCGCAAATTCAGTGCCGAGCAGGTATTCCCTGAATGGGAAAAAGGCCAGCAGACACTGAGCAACCTGACCGAGCTGAACAAATCACTCTCCGACAGCGCCTCCACGGAAATCCGCGACGCCGTACGCGCTCTGGAAATAGGTCTGCTGCTGGCCATCCTGCTGACAGTTCTGGCGGCTGCCACCAGTGGCTGGCTGCTGCTGCAATCGATCACCCGGCCGGTCAACAGCATCGTCAGCACGCTCAAGCAACTCGAAAGCGGCGACCTTTCGGTGCGCCTGGACATGCAGCGTCAGGATGAATTCCACGCCATCGAAATCGGCTTCAACAGCATGGTTGGCGAGCTCAAGACCCTGGTTGGCCACGCCCAGCGCTCGGCCGTGCAGATGACCACCTCGGTCACCGAAATCGCTGCCACCTCGCGTCAGCAGCAGGCCACCGCCACCGAAACGGCCGCCACCACCACGGAAATCGGTGCCACCTCGCGTGAGATTGCCGCCACCTCCCGTGACCTGGTACGCACCATGGGCGAGGTGTCCGACAACGCCGAACAGACCTCGGTACTCGCCGGCACCGGGCAACTGGGGCTGACCCGCATGGAAGAGATCATGCGCCACGTCATGGGCGCTGCCGACGTGGTCAACGGCAAGCTGTCGATCCTCAACGAGAAGGCCGGCAACATCAATCACGTGGTCACCACCATCGTCAAAGTGGCGGACCAGACCAACCTGCTCTCCCTCAACGCGGCCATCGAGGCGGAGAAAGCCGGCGAGTACGGCAAAGGCTTTGCCGTGGTCGCCGTCGAGGTACGTCGCCTGGCCGACCAGACCGCCGTAGCCACCTACGACATCGAGCAGATGGTGCGCGAAATCCAGTCGGCGGTATCGGCCGGGGTCATGGGCATGGACAAATTCTCCGAAGAAGTGCGCCGCGGCATTGGCGAAATGGCGCAGATGGGCGACCAGCTGGCGCAGATCATTCAGCAGGTGCAGGCCCTCGCCCCGCGTATCCAGATGGTCAACGAAGGCATGCAGGCACAATCGACCGGTGCCGAACAGATCAACCAGGCCCTGGTGCAACTGAGCGAAGCCAGCAGCCAGACCGTCGACTCCCTGCGCCAGGCAGGCGCAGCAATTGACGAGTTGAACCAGGTGGCCAACAACCTGCGGGTTGGCGTCAGCAGCTTCAAGGTCTGACCATGCACAAGGCCGTGACTGCCAACGCCCGCGAGGGCGAACTGCACCTGCTGTTCCACCTCGGCGAGGACCGCTACGCCATCAGCGCCCGCGAAGTGGCTGAGGTGCTGCCGTTGCGCCAGCTCAAGCAGGTTCCGGAAACCCCGGCGTGGGTGGCTGGAATCTTCCAGCACCGCGGGCGGATGATTCCCGTGCTCGACCTCAACCAGCGCGTACTCAACCGCGCCGCGCGGATACGCAGCAGCACACGCCTGGTACTGGTGTACTTCGACGGCCAACGCGGCGAGCAGGCCAACATCCTCGGACTGATTCTGGAGCAGGCCACCGACACCCAACGCCTGCCGGCCAACGCCTTTGTGGCCAGCGGCCTGGAGGCCGGGCAAGCGGACTATCTCGGCCCGACACAGGCAGACGCGCACGGCCTGATCCAGCGCATCGAGGTGGCCGGGCTGCTCGATGAAGCGCTGCGTAGCCTGCTGTTCAAGGCCACGCCAGCGGCTGAGGACGAGCACGCATGATTGAGCACATCGAGCGCCTGCTGAAGTCGCGTATCGGCCTTGATGCCGAGTCAGTCGGCCGCAGCGTGATCGAGCGCGCCGTGCGTCAGCGCATGCAGGCTCAGCACAAGAGCACCCTAGAGGACTACTGGATCACCCTCAATGGCTCGCCCAAGGAACAACAGGCGCTGGTTGAAGCCGTGGTGGTGCCGGAAACCTGGTTCTTCCGCTACCCCGAATCCTTCAAGGCCCTCGCCACCCTGGCCCTGGAGCGCTGTACGCAGCTCAACGCCACGCGGCCGCTGCGCATCATCAGCCTGCCCTGCTCCAGCGGCGAAGAACCCTACTCGATCGCCATGACTCTGCTCGATGCCGGTCTCGCCCCCGAGCAGTTCCAGATTGAAGCCCTGGATGTCAGCGACAAGGTACTGGCCCTGGCCAGCCGTGGCATCTACGGCCGCAACTCGTTTCGCGGTGAGGCGCTGGCGTTTCGCGAGCGCTTCTTTCGCCCGCAGGATGACAGCTTCGTACTCGATGAGCGGGTCAAAAGCCGCGTACAACTGCGCTGTGGCAACCTGCTCGACGGCAACCTGTTCAGCACCACGCCGGCCTACGATTTCATTTTCTGCCGCAACCTGCTGATCTACTTCGACCGGGCCACTCAGGTACGCGTGCTGGACCTGCTCAAACGTCAGCTGCAACCAGAAGGCGTGCTGTTTATCGGCCCGGCCGAGGCCAGCCTGGCCACCCAAAATGGGATGCAGGCGCTGGGCCGGCAACAGACCTTTGCCTTCCGCTTTGCCGCCAGTGACGCCGCTCGCCCGCTCAACCTGAAGCCACCCAGCCGCCCACTGCCACCCATGCCGCGCCAGCCGGCACCAGCACCACGGCCACGCAGCGCGCCAATTGTTGCCGCACCCGCTGCCGCGCCTGTAGCACAACCAACCCGCTCACTCTGGGACAGCGTTGCCGAGCTGGCCAACGCCGGGCACTGTGAGCAGGCGCGCAGCCTCTGCGAACAGCATCTGCAGACTGAAGGCCCCAGCGCTCAGGCTTTCTATTGGCTGGGCTTGCTTAGCGATGTGCAACAGCACAGCGACCAAGCCTGTGGTTACTACCGCAAGGCCATCTATCTTGACCCGCAGCACCGCGAAGCACTGACCCACCTGGCCGCCCACCTGGAAAACCAGGGCGACCAGAGCGGAGCCCAACGCCTGTACCGGCGCGCCCAGGAGGGAGGTAAATCAGCGTGATGGACACGGACCCGCTACTGCCGCAACAGGCCCCGATCGACGATTGCTGGAACCGCATCGGCGTATTCGGCGACCAGAGCTGCGCACGCCTGGACGCCCATATCCACTGCCGCAACTGCGAGGTTTACAGTGCCGCCGCGATTGCCCTGCTCGACCGCTACGGCACCCGACTGGAACAGGACAGCAGCGCCTATGGCCAGGTCGAGGCCAACGCCGAGCAGGGCGAACAGCGCTCGCTGCTGATCTTTCGCCTGGGCGAAGAGTGGCTGGCGCTCGCCACCCGACGCATGGCCGAAGTGATGCCGCTTTCACCGACTCATACCCTGCCGCACCAGAAAGCCGGCAGCCTGCTGGGCGTCACCAACGTGCGCGGCACCCTGGTCGCCTGCCTCGACCTGGGCGGTGTACTGGGCCTGGAGCACAGCGACAGCAAAGCGGAAAAACGCAGCATCCCGCGCATGCTGATTCTTGAAACCAGCGCCGGGCCATTGGTCAGCCCGGTGGATGAAGTCGGCGGCATTCAGCGCATTCCCCTGGCGCTGATCGGTGCTTCAGTGCAGGAAGACAAGCGCACCATCAGCCGCTTCAGCGCCGGTGTACTGCAGTGGGGTGGCAGGAGCATCACCCTGCTTGACGATGAACAGCTGCTCGCCGCCATGAGCAGGAGCCTGACATGACCCCGGACCAGATGCGCGATGCCTCGCTGCTTGAGCTGTTCCGCCTGGAAGCGGAGGCGCAGAAGCAGGTGCTGGATACCGGCCTGCTGATCCTGGAGCGCGACCCGCTCAACGCCGGGCAGCTGGAAGCCTGCATGCGCGCGGCGCACTCGCTCAAGGGTGCTTCGCGGATTGTCGGCCTGGACAGCGGCGTGCAGGTGGCCCACGCCATGGAAGACCTGCTGGTGGCCGCCCAGGAAGGCCTGCTGCGCCTACTGCCGGATCATATTGATGCCCTGTTGCAAGGCTCCGACCTGCTGCTGCGCATCGGCCAGGCGCAGTCCGATAGCGAACTTGAAACCCAGGTCAAACAGCTCACCTCACGTCTGCAGACACTGCTCGGGGCCGCCGTACCGGCCCTGCGAGAGCCACCCATTCCCCAGCAAACACAGCCCCAGACACAAACGCCCGAATCTGCGTCCAGCGCCCAGTCCGCGCCCCCTATGCCGCCCGCAGAACCGACAAGCGAAGAGCACAGCCGGGTGCTGCGCGTATCCGCCGAACGCTTCGATCACCTGATCGACCTGTCGGGCAAATCGCTGGTGGAATTCCAGCGCATGAAACCGCTGAGCGACTCGCTGCACCGCCTCAAGCGCCAACAGGCCGCCGCGCGACGCACCTACGAGAGCCTGCGCGAACAGCTGCTCGGCCTGCCGATCAGTCCCGCTATTAAAACCCTGCTCAACGACGGCCGTCATCTACTGATGGAGTGCCAGCAGCAGCTGCAAAGTCATCAGGAACTGTTCGATGACTTCGTCTGGCATGGCGGCCAGCGTACCCAGCAACTCTATGACCTGGCCCTGGCCTCGCGCATGCGGCCGTTTGCCGACGTGCTGACCGGCCAGGCGCGCATGCTGCGCGACCTGGGACGTTCGCTGGGCAAGCAGGTGCACCTGGAAGTCGAAGGCGAACACACCCAGGTCGACCGCGACATTCTCGAACGCCTGGAAGCACCGCTGACCCACCTGCTGCGCAATGCCGTCGACCACGGCATCGAGCCGCCGGCGCTGCGGCTGCGCAAAGGCAAGCCCGAAGAAGGCACGGTACAACTCAAAGCCCGTCATCACGCCAACATGCTGATCCTCGAAGTCAGCGATGACGGCGGCGGCGTTGACCTGGAGCGGGTTCGCCAGGCCATCATCGAGCGCCGCTTCACCTCCGCCGAACAGGTGGCGCAGATGAGCGAGGAAGAGCTGCTGACCTTCCTCTTCCTGCCTGGTTTCAGCATGAGCCAGCAGGTCACCGAAGTGTCCGGACGGGGCGTCGGCCTGGACGTGGTGCAGCACGAAATCCGCCGCATGCGCGGCAACGTGCGCCTGCAACAGCGTCAGGGCGAAGGCAGCCTGTTCCACATCGAACTGCCGCTGACTCTGTCAGTGGTCCGCGCGCTGGTGGTGAGCATCGGCGGCGAGGCGTATGCCTTCCCACTGGCGCAGATCGAACGCATGCTGCGCCTGCAACGTGAGGCGATTGTGCACCTCGAAGGGCGCCAGCACTTCTGGCTCGAAGACGAACACATCGGCCTGCTGTCCGCCGCCCAGTTGCTGCAACGCGCCGAGCAGAAGAGCGAAGAAACCGACATCCCGATTGTGATGATCCGTGACCGCGAGCGCTGTCACGGCCTGGCGGTCGAACGCTTTATTGGTGAGTACACCCTGGTGCTGATGCCGCTGGACCCGCGCCTGGGCAAGATCCGCGATGTGGCAGCCGGGGCCCTGTTGCACGATGGCACACCGGTACTGATTCTGGATGTCGATGACCTGCTCAATTCAGTGGCCAAGCTGCTCGGCGGCGGCCATCTGGAACGGGTCGACCACAGCGGCAGCACCCGTCAGGCGGCCAGCAAACGCGTGCTGGTGGTGGATGACTCGCTCACCGTGCGTGAGCTGGAACGCAAACTGCTGCTCAGTCGCGGCTATCAGGTCGAGGTGGCCGTCGATGGCATGGACGGCTGGAACGCCCTGCGCGCAGGCAACTTCGACCTGCTGATCACCGATATCGACATGCCGCGCATGGACGGCATCGAACTGGTCACCCTGGTGCGCCAGGACCCTCGCCTGCGCGCCCTGCCGGTGATGGTGGTGTCCTACAAGGACCGCGAAGAAGACCGCCGCAAAGGACTGGAAGCTGGGGCGGACTACTACCTGGCCAAGGCCAGCTTCCATGACGAAGCACTGCTGGATGCAGTACAGACCCTGATTGGAGAGGCGCGCGAATGAGGATTGCAATCGCCAACGACATGCCGCTGGCCGTGGAAAGCCTGCGCCGGGCGCTGGCTGCCGAGCCGCAGTACGAGTTGATCTGGGTCGCCGAGAATGGCGAAGAGGCCGTGCGCCGCTGCCGCGAGGATCGCCCCGACCTGCTGCTGATGGACATGCTGATGCCCGGCATGAACGGTGTCGAAGCCACCCGACGGATCATGCACGACACCCCCTGCGCGATCCTGATCGTCACTGCCGATGTCGAACGCAACATGACCCAGGTGTTCGACGCCATGGGCGTCGGCGCGCTGGACGTTGTGGCCGTGCCGTCACTCGGGCCACAACAGCTGCTCGATGGCGCGGCGATCCGCCGCAAGATCCACAATATCGCCTGGATGATCGGCCACAAGGCCTCACGCAACGTCAGCCCAGCCCCGGCCAAGGCCAGCGATCAGCGCGGCAAACGTCTGGTGGCCATTGGTGCCTCGGCTGGCGGCCCGGCCTCGCTGGTTGAATTGCTGCAGCAGATCCCGGCGAACTTTCCCGCCAGCATCGTCCTGGTACAACACGTCGACGAGGTGTTTGCCGCCGGCATGGCGCAGTGGCTGGCCAGCGAATCGCACATGCCTGTACGTCTGGCTCAGGAAGGCGAGTTGCTGCAGCCGGGCGAAGTGCTGCTGGCCGGCACCAACAACCACCTGTATCTGACCGCCGAAGGGCGGCTGGTCTACCGCCGCGAGCCGGCCGACCAGGTTTACCGCCCGTCTATCGATGTATTCTTCAACAGCGTGGCCAGCCACTGGCGCGGCGAGGCCATCGGCGTATTGCTGACCGGTATGGGCCGCGACGGCGCACGCGGGCTCAAACAGATGCGTGAACGCGGTTTTCACACCATCGCCCAGGACCAGGCCAGCAGCGCGGTCTATGGTATGCCTAAGGCCGCGGCAGCCCTGGATGCTGCCGTGGAGATTCTGCCGCTGAACAAGATTGCCCCGCGCCTGATCAAGAGCTTGAGTTGATGCACCCACCGCTAGCACTTTGCCGGCACCAGATGAAGTAAATGATGGAGTACTGCCATGCCACGGCCTAATGAGCATCCCCCGCTTCCTCAAGGGCTACCTGATTACTCGATGATGGTACTGCTGGTCGATGACCAGGCCATGATCGGCGAGGCCGTGCGCCGGGCGCTCAGCGAGGAAAGCGACATCGACTTCCATTTCTGCTCGGACCCGCACCAGGCCCTGAACGTGGCTCAACAGATCAAGCCCACGGTGATCCTGCAGGACCTGATCATGCCCGGCATCGATGGTCTCGACCTGCTCGGCCAGTACCGCAGCGCCCCGGGGCTGCGTGATGTGCCGATCATCGTGCTGTCGACCAAGGAAGACCCCAAGGTCAAGAGCGCCGCCTTCACCGCCGGGGCCAACGACTACCTGGTGAAGCTGCCGGATGTGATCGAACTGCTGGCGCGTATCCGTTACCACTCGCGCTCCTACCTCACCCTGCAACAGCGTGATGAGGCCTACCGCGCCCTGCGCGAAAGCCAGCAGCAACTGCTCGACACCAACCTGGTGCTGCAACGGCTGATCAAATCCGACGGCCTCACCGGCCTGGCTAACCGCCGTTACCTGGACGAATACATCGAAGTCGAATGGCACCGGGCCCTGCGCGACAACAGCGAGCTGTCACTGCTGATGATCGATGTCGATTACTTCAAGGCGTACAACGATCAGCATGGGCATGTCGCCGGCGACGAAGTACTGCGCCAAGTGGGCGATGCGCTGCGCGCCAGCTGCACCCGCGCCGCCGATCTTGCCGCCCGCTATGGTGGCGAGGAGTTTGCGGTGGTCATGCCGGGCACCGCCTCTGGTGGCGCGCGCCTGCAAGCCGAAAAAGTCCGGCGCGCCATCGAGGCGCTGGGCATCCCCCATGAACTGCCCAAGCCCGGCTCGCCGATCAGCGTGAGTATCGGCATCGCCACCCTCAGGCCGAGTGAGGGCAACGACCCCATGAGCCTGATCATCAAGGCTGACGAGGGCCTTTACCTGGCCAAGCACAGTGGTCGCAACCAGGTGGCGATGGCCCCGGACAACAGCTGAGCCCCCACGACAGATAGCGCACTGCCGCGAAACGGGACCTTGGTCGTACTTGGCCGGTCCGTACGCGCGGCCTTACCTTGCCTCTTCAGCCAAACGAACGAAGCCCCATGTCAGTGCCTGATCTTCTGCTTCTGCTTGCCGCCGGTTTTGCTGCCGGCGGGATGAATGCCCTCGCCGGTGGCGGCACCTTCTTCTCCTTCCCGGCACTGCTCGCGGCGGGTCTGCCGCCGGTGACCGCCAATGCCACCAATGCCGTGGCGCTGTGGCCGGCCAGCCTGGCGGGAGCCTGGGCGGCGCGCGATTCACTGCGACCGCTGGGGCGTTATCTGCTGCCGCTGCTGGCAGCCGGGCTGGCCGGCGGTTTGCTTGGTGGGCTGTTGCTGCTGGTTGGCGGCGATGCAGTGTTTGCCAAGCTGATTCCCTGGCTGCTGCTGGCGGCCACCGCGCTGTTTACCGCCAGCCCCTGGCTCAGTCGCTGGCTGGCCGCGCGCCGCGCCGAAGCCGCACAACCGCCGCATAGCCCGTTGTCGCTGGGCGCGCATATTGGCGTGTCGATCTATGGTGGCTACTTCGGTGCCGGCATGGGCATTCTGCAACTGGCGGCATTTTCTATCGAAGGTCACCCGCTGGCCCGCGCCAATGCCCTGAAAAACCTGATTTCGGCGGTGATCTACAGCGTCGCCACTGCGACTTTTATCATCGCTGGGCGGGTCAGCTGGTATGAGCTGGTGATTCTGCTGGTGGGCGCCACCGTAGGCGGCTATGTCGGCGGTGCGCTGGGCCAGCGTTTGCCGGCCAAGTTCCTGCGCCTGCTGGTGATCAGTGTGGGCAGCGGCATGACGCTGTATTACTTCTGGGCGACCTATTTCGCCCAGTAACACTCAATTTTTGCCGCGTTTGCGAAACTCCACCGGGGTTTCCCCGACCCAACGCTTGAAGGCGCGGTAGAAGGTGCTTGGCTCGGAGAAACCGGTGCGCTCGACGATCACTTCAATGCGCTCGTCGGTGTTGAGCAGCAGGTCCTTGGCCAGACGGCAGCGGTAGTCAGTGACCAGGTCGTTGAAGCGCACGCCAGCCATGGCCAGGCGCTCGCGCAGCCGCCGCGCCGGCATGTTCAAGCGCGCGGCCACCTGCTCCAGGGT
The DNA here is from genome assembly GCF_049331905.1 of Pseudomonas cimarronensis. Taxonomy (GTDB): domain Bacteria; phylum Pseudomonadota; class Gammaproteobacteria; order Pseudomonadales; family Pseudomonadaceae; genus Aquipseudomonas. Next base: position 4,110,655 of record NZ_CP186283.1, read on the forward strand.
GGCGCCGCTGTCGACCAGCAATTCGCCAATCAGCTCACGCACCTTGCGCACCAGGTCCAGGCGCTCGACCTCGGCCAGCTGCCTGCGCGCCAAGGATTCGTGCATGCGCAGCAGCTCTGGCGCGGCATGCCGTGAGGTCTTGTCCAGCACTGCGGCATTGAACACCAGGGCGTAACGCTCGCCACCCAGTTGCGCCGGACAGCCGTAGACCTGCTGGTAACGCTCGGCAGGCGCGCCGTCGGCATGCATGAATTGCACTTCATAAGGGGTGAAATCGCCTTCGGTCAGCGCATCGAACAAGCGGATTACCGCGCCTGCGAGCATTTCAGGGAAATGCCGTGGCGTGCCGGGAATCAACCCGAGCACCAGCACCGCGCGCTCACCGTGCACCTCAAGCTTGGCATTCAGGGTGTCGGAAAGCAGGCGTACATAGCGCAGGGCATGGCGCAGGCCTTCGCCGAAGGTTTCGCTGGAAAGAAACAGGTATTCCAGCAGCAGGCCGTGAAACGCCGGCAGGTGCTGGGCCAGGTAGAGGCCGACATGCTCTTCGCCGCATTCGTCGATGGCGGCCTTCCAGAACAGCGCCTGGGCGGCATGCGGAAAGCGCCCGGCAGGCAGGCCACCCGGCGGCAGGCCAACTCGCGCCAGCACTCGATCAGGGTCGGTACCGCTGGCACGCAAGGCATCGATCACTGGACGCATCAGCGCCACGTCGTCAGTCAGGTCACGCATTTTTCAGGAATTCTTATTGTTCGCGAGGCGCGGCCATCTTAGGCAGCTTTAGCCTCTGCGCTCAAGGCGTGAATGCGAGCAATTGACTGGCCCGCCGTGCTTCCAGGCAGGGCGGCCAATGCACGCTGACGCGGGCCGACTAAGCTGCTGCCACCGTTCTGAGGAGTTTGCCCATGGCCATCGACTGGCTCGATCTGCCCGCCCCGCCTGCCTTACCCGCCCTGTTTCTACGCGCGGCCCTGCGCCGCCGCGTGACCGGCCGCAGCCTGCCCGAGCTGGGCGTGCGCTGCCAGGTCACGGTCGACCCCAAGCACCTGGCGCGCTACCGGCAGATTTGCGGCGCAGCCGACGATCATCTGCTGCCCGCAGCCTATCCACACATCCTGGCGTTTGCCCTGCAGATGCAGTTGCTCACCGACAAGCGTTTCCCCTTCCCGCTGCTTGGCCTGGTGCACCTGGAAAACCATATTCGCGTGCTGCGCCCACTCGGCGGCCTCGGGCCGTTTACCGTCAGCGTGCAAGTGCAGGACCTGCAAGCCCATGACAAGGGCGTTACCTTTAGCCTGATCACCCAGTTGCACGACCAGCTCGGCCTGCTCTGGGAAGGCGACAGCCGCATCCTCTGCCGCGCCCTGCGTCTGGACGGCAAGCCAGCCGAACGCGCAGCCGAAACCGTGCTGACGCAAACCACCCTGGCGCACTGGCGCGCACCAGCCGATATCGGCCGCCGTTATGCGCGCATCGCCGGCGACTACAACCCCATTCATATGTTTGCCGCCACAGCCAAGCTGTTCGGCTTCCCCCGCGCCATCGCCCATGGTCTGTGGAACAAGGGCCGCGCCCTGGCCGAACTGAGCCCGCGCCTGCCTGCTGCCGGCTATGCCGTGAGCGTGCGCTTCCAGAAGCCGGTGCTGTTGCCGGCAGAAGTGCGCTTACTGACCAGTGAGCCCGGCAGCCATGGCCAGTTCAGCCTGCTCGGCCAGGATGAACTGGTGCATATGAGCGGTAGCTGGCAGCCACTGGACTAGGCGCGCGGCAAGGCTTGGCGTTTTTCCGGGGGCGGATTATCGTGATGCCTCCCGCGCCCATGCGGTCACGGTCGACCCTAGACAACTCCAGTGGAATAGAGAGCCTCAGCATGAAAAACACCGCCGTACTTGCCACGTCCTTCGTCCTTGCTTGCACTGCGTTGCAGGCCCATGCCCTGGACGCGTCCGGGCAGCGCTATGTCAATCAGCTGGTGCAGGGCGGCCCGGTGTCGATCCGCGAAGCCGCGCAGAGCATCTATCACAGCGGTTACCGGGACCAGGAAACCCTCGATGTGGCCGCCGAGGTGCTGCTGCAGAAGTACCGCAGCGCCACCGACAACACCACCTCCGACGCTCTGGCCTGGGTCTGCAAGGCCCTGGCCAGCTCGGGCAACGGCCGCTACAAGCCAGTGCTGGCCGAAGTGGTGGCCAACTCCAATAACCGCAAGCTCGACCGTCACTGCGAAAAGGCCGGCAACAGCCTCAGCGCCGGCGGCGCGCCCTACACGGCCGGCAGCGTCAATCTGGATGCCTACCGCGCCGGCCAGGGCCAGCCTGCGGCCAGCAGCACTCAAGCCCTCGCGCCCGCTGCTGCACCGGCAGCCGTGGCCCAGGGCAGCGGCTCGTTCAGCGATATACGCACCGGCATGAGCATGGATGAGGTCAATGCACTGCTCGGCGCGCCGACCGCCACCTTCTCACACCAGACCGGCAAGGCCTGGATCCCGTTCAACTTCAAAGGCAAGGACGTCGCCCGCGTGGTGTCGCTGTACAAGGGCAAGGGGCGCATCACGTTTTCCCAGGAAAGCGTCTATGCCAACGTCTGGCGCGTGCTGGAAGTGACTCACAACCCCAACGAAAGCGGCTACCCATAACCTGCGGTATCGGTTTGCCGGCTTGAAGACCGGCCGGCAAACCCCGAAGCTATGCTCCTCTTTGCTGGAGCGCCTGATGAACCTCGCCGAACTGACCACCCGCATGCACGCCATTCGTGACCACAATGATTGGCGGCCCTTCCACAGCCCGAAGAACCTGGCCATGGCCGCCAGCGTGGAAATGGCCGAGCTGGTGGAAATCTTTCAGTGGCTAACTGAGGCCCAATCACAGCAATTGCCGCCGGAAAAACTGGCCCATGCTGGCCAGGAAATCGGCGACGTGATCCTCTATCTGATACTGCTGTGCGGCGAATTGGGCCTGGATATGGAACAGGTGGTGCGCGCCAAGCTGGCTGACAACGAACGGCGCTTCCTCGGGAGCACAGCCCATGAGTGATCGGCACTTCGACGAGCTGGCCACGCGCTTTGCCGAGAAAATCTATGGCGGCGCCAAGGGCGCGATTCGCCTGGCCGTGCTGCAGGCCGACCTGGCAGAAGCCCTGCCCGAACGCCCGCTGCGGGTGCTGGATATCGGCGCGGGCCTCGGCCATATGTCGCTATGGCTGGCCGAGCGTGGCCACCAGGTGACCCTGACCGAACCCGCCGAACTGATGCTAGCCGGCGCACGTGAGCGTTTTGCCGCCGCAGGCCAGCAGGCCACATTTATCCAGGCGCCCTGGCAGGACCTGCTTGGCCAGCTGGAGCAGCCCTATGATCTGGTGATCTGCCACGCGGTGCTGGAATGGCTGGCCGAACCGCACAGCATCCTGCCGGTGCTGCACCAGCTGTGCGCGCCCGGCGGCTGGCTGTCGCTGGCGTTCTACAACAAGGACGCGCTGATCTACCGCAACCTGCTCAAGGGCCACTTCCGCAAGCTGCGCAAGGCCGAGTTCGCCGGAGAGAAACAGAGCCTTACACCGCAGATGCCCCTTGATCCGCGCGAGCTGGCGGCGCAACTTGAAGCCAATTGGCAGGTCGAAAGCCAGAGTGGCGTGCGGGTGTTTCACGACTATATGCCGCAACCCTTCCAGGCCAAGGCCGAGCTGCTCGACCTGCTGGAAATGGAGCTGGCCTACCGCCGCCACCCCAGCTTTGCCGGGCTGGGGCGTTATCTGCACTGGATCTGCCGGCCACGCTGACAGCCATCACACTGGAGGCTGAACATCCAATGAAAAGACTGGGTGCATTACTGCTACTGGCCACCCTCGCCGCCTGCCAGAGCCAGAACCCCTATATCGCCGACAGCAAACCGCTGCCGCCGGCACCTGCGCACTCGCCCCAGCAACTGGACCGCAGCGCCTACCCGGCTGCGCCGCGCGACTTCGCCCGCTACCGTACCTGGAGCTGGCAGCAGCTACCGGCTGGCAGCGCCTGGGCCAGTTCCGAGCAGGTGCAGGAAGCCCTTAGCAATGCCCTCGACCAACGCGGCCTGCGCCCGCATCGCGCCGGTAAAACCAGCGACCTCAAGGTCAGCGCCGAGCTGCGCCTGGAGCAGCGCTTGCGTCAGGTCACGGAACAGTACGGCAGCCATTACGGCCATAGTCGCTATGGCGATAACTACGGCATGTGGGGCAGCGCGCCGCTGGTGCGCAGCTACACCGAAGACGTCATGGTGGTGCGCATCGAACTGTTCGATGGCCAGAGTGGTCAGCCGGTGTGGAACGGCCACGCCGAAACCCGCAACAGCGGCAGCCAGAGTGAACGCGCCGCCGCGCTGCGCAACGCCGTACAACAGGCTCTGGCGGCGTATCCGCCAAACTGACTGCTGAACCCAAGGAGAGCACCCATGCGTGCATCACTGTTTTTACTGCCTCTGTTGCTGATCCTCAGCGCCTGCCAGACGCCGCAGCTGCAGCGCGACTTCGACCCCAACCGGGATTTTGCCGCCTACCGCAGCTGGAGCTGGCAGGAACCGGCCGTGCAATACAAACCTGATGATCCGCGCCTGAAAAGCGACCTGACAGACCAGCGCATCCGCACGGCGATCAGCCAACAGCTCGATCAGCGCGGTCTGCGCCCGGCAGCGGCGAACACGCCGGGCGATCTCAAGGTGCAGGTGTGGATGATCATCGACAATCGCCAGCAGCAGGTCAGCACCCAGCTCGGCGGCGCCTGGGGCAATCCCTGGAATGGCGGTTTCTGGGGCGGCCCGAGTTACGTGGAAACCCGCACCCTGGACTATCAGGTCGGCACCCTGCAGATCGACCTGTTCGATGGTAAGGACGGCAAACTGGTCTGGCGCGGCAGCACCGAACAGGTGCTACGCAACCCACAGCCCAGCCCGAACGAGCGCGAAGCCGCGATTCGCCGCAGCGTGGCGGAAGTGTTAAGCCAGTATCCGCCTCGATAGACCACCCTACACGCGCCCATTGACACCAAGGATGCTGCATGAACCCAACCCCACGCCTCAGCCACCGCCCCGCTGCGGCGGCTGACCTGGCCGAGATCGTCGGCTTTCCACAAAACGCCGATGAACTGTTCTTCTGCTATCCCAAGGCCGACTGGCCGCTGAGTGTCGGTCAATTGGCCGCCGCCATTGCCGAACGCCGCGACAGCACCGTGGTGCTGCTTGATGGCCGAGTGGCCGGTTTTGCCAACCTCTACCAGTGGCACTACGACGAGCACTGCGCGCTGGGCAACCTGATGGTCGCCTCTTGGGCCCGTGGTCAAGGCGTAGCGCATTATCTGGTGGCGGTGATGGAGCAGTTGGCGCGGGAGCATTACCACGCCAAACGCATGCTGGTGTCGTGCTTCAACGCCAACAGCGCCGGCCTGCTGCTCTACCCCAAGCTCGGCTATGCCCTCAGTGATGTGGTCGAACGCCGCGATCCCAAGGGCCAGCGCGTCGCGCTGATCCAGTTCAGCAAGCCCCTGTAGAGCGGTTTACAGGTCCCAGTCCGGCCGATCCGCCAACCGCTCGACCAGAAAATCCAGCAGCGCCCGCAGCGCCGGCGGCATTTGCCGGCGCGTACCGTACAGGGCGTGGATGCCCAGCTGCTGTGGCTCGTAGTCAGGCAGCAACTGTACCAGCGCCCCGGAGCGCAGATGCGCGCCGACCGAATAGCGCGGCTGCAAACTGATGCCAATATCGGCCAGCACCGCCTCCAGCAGCACCATGGATTCATTGGCGCTGAGGTTGCCGCTGACCGCCACGGCATGCGGCTCACCGGCACGGGAAAACTCCCAGATGCTGCGGCCGAAGTAGGCGTAACTCAGGCAGTTATGCTGCGCCAGCTCCTCGGCCCGCTGCGGCGTGCCATGCCTGGCCAGATACGCCGGGGTGGCGCACACCACCGAGCGGCATACCGCCAACTGACGGGCGATCAGATTGGGGTCGAGCTGATTGGTGATGCGCAGGGCCAGGTCGATACGCGCTTCCACCAGGTTGACCGCCTGACTGCCCACCAGCAGGTCAATGCTGACCTGCGGATACAGGCGGGTGAAGTCATCCAGCGCGTGCACCAGCCAGGCCTGTGCCAGTGACTGACTGCAGGCAATGCGCAAGGTGCCGCGCGGCGCAGCCTCATCGGTACGGCTGACACTCTGCATGGCCTCGGCCATGGCCAGCATCTCGCGGCACTGGCCGAGCAACTGCTCGCCAGCACCGGTCAGGCTCAGCTTGCGCGTGGTGCGGTGCAGCAGGCGCGCGCCGACCCAGGTTTCCAGCTCGCCGAGGTAACGCGAGACCATCGCCCGCGACATCTCCAGCGCATCGGCGGCGGCCGTCTGGTTGCCGCGTTCCACTACTTCGACAAAAACCCGCGTAGCCGTCAGGCGATCCATAATTAGCCCATTTAACGCAACAAATATGCGCAGATTACGGGGCTTTTTGATCGATTTAAAGCAACTAAGATGAGCTCATTCACTCAACAGGAGTTCCCCATGTCGATCATCACTCACCTGCGCAGCCTGCTCGCCAGCGCCAGCCTGCTGACCCTGGCCAGCACCGCCTTCGCCCAACCGCTGACCCTGGATGTCTACAACCCAGGCGACAAGGCCATCTTCCCAGTGACTTCAACGCTGATCAGCGGCGAACGCGAGGCCATCCTGGTCGATGCGCAGTTCTCCAACCGCGAAGCGCAGGAACTGGTCGAGCGCATCCAGGCCAGCGGCAAGACCCTGACCACCATCTTTATCAGCCACGGCGACCCGGATTTCTACTTCGGTCTGGACACCCTGACCCGCGCCTTCCCCGAGGCCAAAGTCCTGGCCACGCCGCAGACCATCGCCTATATCGAAAAAAGCCGCGAGCCGAAGCTGGCCTACTGGGGCCCGATCCTCAAGGACAGCGCGCCGGCCCGCACCGTGGTGCCGCAAGCGCTGCAAGGCGACCACCTGAGCCTGGAAGGCCAGCGCATCGAACTAGTCGGCCATGACCCCAAGCACACCAGCCTGTGGATTCCGAGCATCAAGGCGGTGGTCGGCGGCGTGCTGACCTACGCCAACATCCACCCCTGGATTGCCGATGCACAAACCGCAGAGGCGCGTAAATCCTGGCTGAAATCCCTGGATGAACTGCAAGCACTGCAACCGAAAACCCTGGTGCCTGGGCACTTTATGGGCCAGCCGAAACTGAACCTGGATGACCTGCGCTTTACCCGCAATTACCTCAATGACCTGGAAGCGGCGCTGCCCAAGGCCAAAAACAGCCAGGCACTGATCGCAGCGATGAAGGCCAAGTACCCACAGCTGCTCGACGCCAGCAGCCTGGAACTGAGCGCCAAGGTGCTCAAGGGTGAAATGCAGTGGCCGTAAGCCGCCGCATCCTGATCACCGGCGCCTCGCGCGGCATTGGCCTGGGCCTGACCCAGGCCTTTGTGCAGGCGGGCTGGCAGGTGCATGCCGTGATCCGCAACCTGGCGGGCAACCACGAACTGCAGGCGCTGGCCACACAAAATGGCCAGCGCTTGCAGCTGATCGAATGCGACCTGGAGCAGCGTGAGGCAGGCCAGTTGATCGACCGTGCGCTGGGCGACCAAGCGCTGACCTGTGCGCTGTTCAATGCCGGCGTCTATGGCCCCGCGCATCAGGATCCGCGCCAGGCCAATAGTGCGGAGATCGGCCAGCTGTTTCTCGCCAATGCCGTTGCGCCGATCAGCCTGGGGCAACAGCTGGCTGGACGCATCGAGGCCGACGGGGTGATGGCCTTTATCAGCTCGCAGATGGCCAGCCTAGAGCTCAACCGCGCTCTCGACATGCCGCTGTACGGTGCCAGCAAGGCCGCGCTGAACAGCCTGCTGCTGAGCTGGAGCAGCCACTATGCCGACCTGCCCTGGAGCCTGCTGGCCCTGCATCCAGGCTGGGTGCGCACCGCCATGGGCGGCGCCGATGCTCCCTTGAGCGTGGCGGATAGCGCCGCAGGGCTGTATCAGGTGATCAGCGCTGAGCTGGGCCGCCGACGCTGCACCTTCCTCGACTACCAGGGCCAGACCTTGCCCTGGTGAGGCTGACAGCGCGCTGTGCATTTGCGGCATAATCGCTCGCCCTGCCCGCCTGGAGATATGCCCATGCCTGCCCCGATCTGGTGGTTGATGGCCCTGCCCTTCGTTGCCGGCGCCTGCCTGCCGCTGCAAGCCGGGATCAACGGGCAACTGGCCAAGCAGGTGTCCAGCGTACTGGCCGCCGCACTGGTGTCCTTTGCCGTTGGTACTCTGGCGCTACTGATTCTGGTGCTGGTGCAGCGCGAGGTCCCCAGTTTCGCCGCGCTCAAAGGCCTGACCTGGTGGCACTGGAGCGGCGGTCTGCTGGGGGTGATGTTTATCGCCACCGCCGCCTTTGCCGGCCCCAAGGTTGGCGCCGTGCTGTTTATGGCGCTGGTGATCGCTGGGCAACTGAGCATGGCCCTGACCCTGGACCACTTCGGCTGGGCCGGCTTTCGTGAAGCACCGATCAGCGCAGGCAAAGTCGGCGGCCTGCTGCTGATCGTTGCCGGCATATGGCTGATCCGCCGCGGTTAAGCTAAAGCCTCCAGCGGCTAAGGATGCCGGGCGCAGCCCGGTATGTTAAGGTAGCTGCCCTTTTCGCCCGAATGGATAGAGACAGGTCGCAATGACACTGGCCCAACCATCACGCTGGCTGCCTACGCCGCCTTAGCGTTTCGCCCCCTCCCTGCACAGCCCGGCCGGTATACCCGTTGCCGCAGCTCTGCCTCTGCGCGCCGCCCGCAAGGCTGCGTTGCTATCGTTACACCCAGTTTTTTATTAGTCACTCCGCCCTGCCCTTGCGTGCATCAGCGGACCCCAGCCTTTGGAACTCAACATGCTGCAAAGCCTGAAAAACACCTGGTTGTTTAATATCCGCGGCGATGTACTCGCCGGTCTGGTGGTGGCGCTGGCGCTGATCCCGGAAGCCATCGCCTTCTCGATCATCGCAGGCGTCGACCCCAAGGTCGGCCTGTATGCCTCCTTCTGTATCGCCGTGGTGATCGCCTTTGTCGGCGGCCGCCCAGGCATGATCAGCGCCGCCACCGGGGCCATGGCCCTGTTGATGGTGACCCTGGTAAAAAACCACGGCCTGGAATACCTGCTGGCCGCAACACTGTTGTGCGGCGTGCTGCAGATTGGCGCGGGTTACCTCAAACTCGGCTCGCTGATGCGCTTTGTCTCGCGCTCGGTGGTTACCGGCTTCGTCAACGCCCTGGCGATTCTGATATTCATGGCCCAGCTGCCGGAGCTGACCAACGTCACCTGGCACGTCTACGCCATGTGCGCGGCGGGCCTGGGCATCATCTACCTGTTCCCCTATGTGCCGAAGATTGGCCAACTGATCCCCTCGCCGCTGGTGTGCATTCTGTCGATGACCGCCGTGGCCATGTATTTCGGCCTGGATATCCGCACCGTCGGTGATATGGGCGAGCTGCCGGATACCCTGCCGATCTTCCTCTGGCCGGATGTACCACTGACGCTTGAAACCCTGACCATCATCTTCCCCTACGCCGCAGCGCTGGCCGTGGTTGGTCTGCTGGAATCGATGATGACCGCGACCATCGTCGATGACCTGACCGATACCAGCAGCGACAAGAACCGCGAATGCAAAGGCCAGGGCGTGGCCAATATCGCCTCCGGGCTGCTGGGCGGCATGGCCGGCTGCGCGATGATCGGTCAGTCAGTGATCAACGTGAAATCCGGCGGTCGGGGCCGGTTGTCGTGCCTGGTAGCCGGCGTGGTGCTGTTGCTGATGGTGGTGTTCCTCAGCGACTGGGTCAGCCAGATCCCCATGGCCGCGCTGGTGGCGGTGATGATCATGGTGTCGATCGGCACCTTCAGCTGGGATTCGCTGCGCAACCTGAAGAAATTCCCGCTCTCGACCAATATCGTCATGCTCGCCACCGTGGCGGTCACCGTCTATACCCACAACCTGGCATACGGCGTGTTTGTCGGCGTGCTGCTGGCGGCGATGTTCTTCGCCAACAAGATCGGCCACTTCCTCTATATCAACTCGGAAGCCGACAGCGAAGGCCAGCAGCGCACCTACAAGGTGATCGGCCAGGTGTTCTTCAGCTCCGCCGACAAGTTCGTCGCCGCCTTTGATTTCAAGGAAGCCGTGAGCAAGGTCACCATCGACCTGTCCCGCGCACACTTCTGGGACATCACCGCCGTCGCTGCCCTGGACAAGGTGGTGATCAAACTGCGCCGCGAAGGCACCGAAGTCGAAGTGCTGGGCCTGAATGAAGCCAGCGCCACCATCGTCGACCGCTTCGGTGTACACGATAAGGAAAACGCCACCGACCTGCTGTCGGGCCACTAAAAGGAAATCCCATGACCCAAGTGATGGCATGTATTGATGGCTCACAATCCACACGCGCGGTATGCGATTACGCCGCCTGGGCCAGCCAGCGCCTGAGCGCGCCGCTGACCCTGCTACACGTACTGGATGAGGTGCAGTACCCAACCAGCCCGGATCTGTCCGGCAACATCGGCCTGGGCAGCCGCGAGCATTTGCTTGAAGAGCTGGCCAACCTCGATCAGCAGCGCCACAAGCTGGCCATGGAACAGGGCCGATTGATGCTCGAAGCGGCCCGCGAGCGGGTGCAGGCCGATGGCGTGGAGCCGGCGCAGCTGCGCCAGCGCCACGGCGATCTGGTCGACTGCCTGCACGAGCTGGAAGCCGATATCCGCCTGCTGGTGATCGGCCGTCAGGGTAAAACCAGCGACAGCCTGAGCCAGCTGGTGGGCAGTCATCTGGAAAATGTTATCCGCACCCTGCACCGGCCAATTCTGGTCAGCTGCGGCGAGTTCAAAGCGCCGCAAAGCTACATGTTCGCCTATGACGGAAGCGCCACGGCGCGCAAGAGCCTGCAGATGATCGCGGCCAGCCCACTGCTCAAAGGCCTGCCGTGCCACTTGGTGATGATCGGCGCAGAAAGCAGCGATGCCTGGGAGCAGCTCAAGGCTGCCGAGCAGGTAGTGCAAGGTTCGGCCAGCGCAGTGCACCTGGCGATTCGCGCCGGCGAAGTGAAAGCCACCCTGCACGCCTACCAGCTCGAACAGGGCATCGACCTGCTGGCCATGGGGGCCTATGGCCACTCGCGGATTCGCCAGTTTCTGGTCGGCAGCACCACCAGCACCCTACTGCGCACCAGCAATAGCGCGCTGCTGATTCTGCGCTAAGGGTTAGGCCATAGCGGCCGTACCACGGCCGTCTGGCTGACTTAGGCCGGCTGCCTTGCAAACAGCTGCTCCAGCGGCACCGGCCGACCGAAGTAGTAACCCTGGAAGCAGGTGCAGCCAAAGCTGCTCAGGCGCTCGCACTGGGCCTGGGTTTCCACCCCCTCGGCGATCACGTCCAGCTTCAACGCATGCGCCAGGGACACGATGGTGCAGGCAATGTCGGCATCCTGGTTATCGCTGAGCAGGTCGCAGACAAAGGAACGGTCGATCTTCAGCTGATCCAATGGCAGGGTTTTCAGGTAAGACAACGACGAGTAGCCGGTGCCGAAGTCGTCCAGCGCAAAGCGCAGGCCATGCGCCTTGAGCCGGGCCATCTTGGCGATTACTGCCTCACGGCCATCAAGTAGCATGCTTTCGGTGATTTCCAGCTTCAGGCTGCCGGGGTTGCAGCCGCTGCGTTGCACGATCTGCAGCACCTGCTCGACAAAGTCGGGCTGCTGCAACTGCTTGGCACTGACGTTGACCGACAGGCTCAGATGGCGCAACTCGGTCGAGCGCCCCCACTGCGCCAGGGTCGCGCAGGCCGTCTGCAACACCCATTCGCCCAGCGGCAGAATCAGCCCGCAGCCTTCGGCTATCGGGATAATCTCGCCCGGGGTGAGCAGGCCGCGCTGCGGGTGCTGCCAGCGTAGCAGCACTTCGGCGCCTTGCAGGCCCGCGCGCTGATCGATCTGTGCCTGGTAGTAGAGAGTGAACTCGCTTTTCAGCAGCCCCTGGCGCAGGTCGCTTTCCAGGCTGGCGCGTTGCATCACCCGCTGCTGCATCTGCGCCTCGAAGAAACAGCTGGTGTTTCGCCCCTGCGCCTTGGCCTGGTACATGGCCAGGTCGGCCTGTTTGAGCAGGTCGTCCAGCGGCTCGCCTTTACCGTTGAACATGGCGATGCCGATGCTCAACGTGCTGAAATGCTCCACACCACCCACGCTGAAGGGCTGGCGCAGGGTGAAGAGGATCTTGCCGGCGATGCTCTCGGCCAGTTGCGCCGCCTCCAGCGGCTCAATGCCGAGGTTTTCCAGAAGGATGACGAACTCATCGCCACCGATGCGCGCCACGCTGTCGGTCTGCCGCACGCAGCCACTCAGGCGCTCGGCCACCTGCTGCAACAGTTGATCACCGATGTCATGGCCACGGGCATCGTTGAGGATCTTGAAGTTATCCAGGTCGATAAACAGCACCGCGCCACGCTGGCGGCTGTTCTCGCTGGCCTGCAGGGCACGCTCCAGACGCTCGTGTTGCAGGCGGCGGTTGGGCAGGCTGGTCAACGGATCGTAGTAGGCCAGTTGCTCGATACGTTGTTCAGCCGCCTTGCGCTGAGTGGTATCGGCCAGGGTAATCACATAGTTGACGTGCTGGTTCGCCCCGCCGCTGCGCACGGCAGCAATGCTTAGCCATTGTGGATACTCCTGGGCATTCTTGCGCCGGCCGAGCATTTCCCCCTGCCAGGCACCCTGCTCAGCCAGCGCTGACTGCATGGCCGCTCGATTGCTGGCAAAACTGTCCGGCATCAGGGTGCAGTCGAGGGGTTTGCCCACCACCTCATTCTCGCTGTAACCGCTCATGCGGCTGAAGGCCGGATTGGCGCGCAGCACCACAAACTGCGCGTCGGTCACCAGCATGCCTTCGGCGGACTCGAACACCGTCGCGGCGATATGCAGGTCTTCGACCATGTGCTGCATCGCCACGCCGACCCGGTTGTACTCATAGATACCGGTGGGCTGGAAACACAGACCGCGCTCGCCGGCCTGGGTGGCCTCGATAAACCCGAGCAGTTGATTGATCGCCCGATCATGGTTGACCCGCAACAGCCAGGCAGCCACCAGCAGCAGCAGGAGAAAACCGCTGCTGACCAGCAGAAACGATTGCAGGTAGCTGTCGTAGACCGAGGCGAAGCGTTTATCCGACACCCCCAACGTCAGCCAGAACGGCTCGGCAACACCGCTCAGGGAGATAGGGAAACGCTGCACATACAGCCCGTCGCCATCACGCGCCAGGCGGGTCAACTCCGCCTCGCCGCGCAGCCCCAGCGTGCTATCGCCTTGCCACATCAGCGCTTGCTGGGCATGCCCCAGCACCAGCAGATCCAGGCTGGTGCTGTCGCTCAGCTCGGTCAGGAAGGCGCGGTTCTGCCCCAGCGCCAGGCCGACGAACAGATAGCCGCGCAGCTGCACAGTGGCCGGGTCGAAAATCGGCGTGGCCTTGAGCAAGGCACTCTGCGCGCCAACCTCAACCAGCGACCAGCCCTGCACGTAATGCAGCGGCGCGCGCAAGGCGCCGACCAGCGGTTTGATGTTATGCAGGGGCAGGCCGGCATCCATCACCAGCTCGCCGGTGGGATCGAGCAGGAAGAACAGCTCCAGACGCGAATCGATATTGGCATCCTGGAACATGAAGGCCACATCCGCAGCAAGCTCTTCCACGGCCAACGTCTGCTCGGACAGCGCACTCACCGTGCGCCGCGCCGAGGCGCTGTGCAGATAGACCTCAAGCAGTTGCAGGCGGGTTTCGATCTGGCTGACCAGGGTGCGCTGATACTGGGCCAGGCTGTGGCGAATCTCACTCTGCAGGTTGGCCTCAGCGGTACGCAGGGAATAGACCATCACCACACTGATCGCCACCATGCCGAGTACGCCGAACAGCAGGGCAATTCGGGTGGAGAACTTCAATTCCCAGCGTGCCGTCTTGGGCATCGATCTGTGACTACTACTCATCCGCCTTCACGCCTCTGGGGTAACCAGGTGATATCCCGCCCCTACTGCAAGCCAATCTCGTCAATCAGTGCTCGGTACTCGTGCATCTGCCGCAGCAGCATTGGCTTGATCTCGTCGCCGAGCATAAAGATCACCGGCTGGCGAATGCGCTGCTCGGTCACTTCGATAAACCGGGGATCCTTGACTGCCACTGCCAAAGCGTTGGCCAGCACCTCGACCTGCTCGGCCGGGGTGTTGGCCGGCACCATGACGATGCGCATGGTGTGCAGGCCGAGCGTATAACCCAGCTCGCGCAAGGTCGGTGCTTCGGGGTAACCGAGCAGGCGCTCGTCGGCCAGGCTGACCAGCACGCGCATCTCACCAGATTCGGTATAGCCGGTGTGCGTGCCGCCGCTGTAGGCAAACACCGCATCGCCGGAGATCACCAGCGGCGCCATTCCCGCACCACCGGAAGTGGGCACGGTGCGCAGATGCAACCCTTCGCGCTTGGCAATCGCCCGCAGGATCAGGCGATCCTCCGCCGCCTGACTGACATACACCTGCCCCGGATTGGCGCGCAGGTAAGTCAGCAGCGCTGACCAGTCACTGATGCCACGCGTAGCGCCGGTGACAAAGGCAGGCTGCTCCAGAGACAAACCGGCAACGTAGGTGAAGTTGTCGACACCATAGGATGCCGGCGACAGCAGCGGCGCAATGCTCACCACCGACGAGCCGCCAAACTGGAACACATAGCCCTGCTCAAGGCTGCTGGCCAGCATCGCCGCCGAGGCTGCACCGCCAGCACCTGGGAGGTTGTTGACGATAACCGGCTGGCCCAACTGCTCTTCCAGTATCTGCGCCAGAACCCGACCTTGCAGGTCAGTGCTGCCGCCTGCGGCATAGCCGATGATCATGGTCAGCGGTCGCTCGGGAAAGCTGGCCGCCATCCCCATCTGCGCCACCAACAGCAGCCCCAGCAGCCACGTACTTCGCACTCGCAACATGCTCACCTCGCCTGCCCCAGGCCGCCCGGCCGAAACAAAACAGCGCAGCTCACTGACCACCAGCCCTCTTACGGAGCGGCAGCTAGAACCACGGCCTTATCCTTTGGTTTTAGTCCAGTCTCGCCGAGGCCACCAGAAAACCGCTGCATGGCGGAGTAAACCCCGCAATGGCTGCGGTTTTCGCCTCAGACTCAAGCAAGTTGGATGCCGAATTGCCGAGTTGATGAAAGCTGGCGATGTGACAGCTTTTTCACTTTGGACGGGTTATGCTGCCAGAAAGCCGTATTTGTGATCACAGACCATGACTGAAGCCCAGCTCCCCCGCCAGCCCAAGGCCTTCGTACTGTGGCGTGAAGCCCAAGACACTCGCATCCGCTCGCCGCTGGGAGGTATCTATTACCTGCTGGCCTGGGCGCTCACCTGGATTTTCAGCAATGAACCAGGCGCCCTGATCATTCCGGGGCTCGTCGGCATCAGCATCTTCGCCATGCTACTGGCGCTGCGCCTGCTGCACCGCCTGCCACAGGAGCAGAGCGATGCCAGCCTCAAGCGTTGGCTCAACCTGCACTGGGGCCTGATCCTGCTCACCGCACTAAGCTGGGGCCTGGCCCACGCGCTGGCGCACAAGGATGCCCAGTTCAGCGACTCGGCGATCATCGCCACCCTCAGCACCATCGCCTTCAGCACTGCACTGGCCTTCAACTTCGCCATGCGTAAGAAGCGCGCAATCCTCGCCCTGGTGCTGATCTACCTGCCGGGCCTGATCAGCCTGGCCGTAGACTGGCGCGAGCAGTACGCCACGCTGATCACCCTGAGTTTCTACCTGAGCTACCTGCTGCTGGCGCTCAACCGCAGTAACCGCGAATACCACAACACCCTGGCCCTGGAACTGCAGTTGCTTGAGCAGCAGGAAAAACTGGAGCGGCTCAGCCGCACCGACAGCCTGACTCAGCTGGGCAACCGCTATCAGTTCAACAACCTGTTCCCGGTGATGGTGGCCAACGCCCAGCGGCAGAGCCAGCCACTATCCCTGGTGCTGCTGGACATCGATTTCTTCAAGCGGATCAACGACGAATACGGCCACAGCTGTGGCGACAGCTGCCTGAGTGCCTTTGCCGAACGGATGCGGCAGAACTTTCGTCGCGAGAGTGACGCCCTGCTGCGCCTGGGCGGCGAAGAGTTCGGCATCCTGATGCCCAATACCCCGCTGGAACAGGCCCGCCAGTTGGCCGAGCAGTTCCGTCAGGAGCTGGAGCGCGAAGGCTTCAATGTCCCCGGAGCCCAGCTGCCACTGACGGCGAGCCTGGGCGTCGGCTGTTACGACATGCTGCGTGATGGCAGTGCCGAAGCCTTCTTCAAGCGGGTTGATGACGCCCTCTACCAGGCCAAGAGCGCCGGACGTAACCGTATCGAACTGGCCTGACATAGGCGGCAGCCAGGCTGCCACCACACCAGGACCTGTTCCCTGAGCCTAGAGGCGGAAGTTACCCATCTGCTTGGCCAGGTCATCCGCCAGTGCACGCAGGGTCTGGCAGTCTTCCTTGCACACCTGCACCTCACCAGCCGTGGCATGGGCCAGGTCGGCAATGCCCTGTACGTTGCGGTTGATTTCCTCAGTCACCGATGACTGTTCCTCGGTGGCGGTGGCCACCTGGGTATTCATATCGCTGATGCGTTCAATCTGCTCGGTGATCGCACTCAGCGACTGCCCGGTACGCTGACTGGCTTCTACCCCAGTACCGGTCGCCCGCTGGCCGGCATGCATGGAGCTTACGGCAGTTTCCGCACCCTGTTTCAGGCGCTGGATCATCTGCTGGATTTCATCGGTCGAACTCTGCGTGCGGCTGGCCAAGGTGCGTACCTCGTCGGCAACCACAGCAAAACCGCGCCCCATCTCCCCAGCCCGCGCGGCTTCGATGGCGGCGTTGAGCGCCAGCAGGTTGGTCTGCTCGGAAATCCCGCGAATCACGGCCAGTACCTGATCAATCGAAGCCACCTGCTCGGCCAGCTCACTGACTGCGGCGGCGGCATTGCCAATATCAGTGGACATGCTCTCGATATGCCCGATGGATTGGCGCACTTCATTACGTGCGCCCTGCGCCTCGTCCCGCGCGCTTTGCGATGACTGCGCCGCACTGCTGGCGTTACGCGCAATTTCCTGCACGGTGAGGCCCATCTCGTGCACGGCCGTGGCGACCATGTCGGTCATTTCCTGCTGCTGGCTGGAACGTCCGGCGGTGTTGTCGACCACCTGCGCCACCTGGCTGACCGAGGCGCGCAAACGCTCACTGGTCGCCAACACATCGCTGATCAGGCTGCGCTGACCGCCGATAAAGCGGTTGAAGCCACGGGCCAGGTCACCCAGCTCGTCCTCGCGCGACTCATCCAGACGACGGGTCAGGTCACCGCCACCACCGCCGATTTCCACCAGCGCAGCAGTCACCTGACGGATCGGTCGCACCAGACTACGCGCCAGAACCACCACCAGGCCAAGGAACAGCAACGCCACACCAATGCCGATGGCGCTGGTCATAAACAGCGCCTGACGCGCTTCAGCGTAGATTTCCGCTTCCGGCACCTCGCTGACCAGCAGCCAGTCCAGACTGCCGAGCTTCTGCGCCACGGCCAGGTATGCCTCGCCGTCACGCTCGAAGCGCACCGCCTTGCCGCCGCTGCTGAGCAACTGGTCAGCCGGGCCTTGGCCAAACAGCTCGGCCAGACGGCCACTGCCGCTCAGCTCGGCCTGCGGGTGCACCTTGATATCGCCCTGGGCATCGATCAGGAACACCTGGCCGCGCTCACCAAAGCGAAAATCACGAATCATTTCCGACATGGCCTTGAGGCTGTAACCCAGACCGGACACACCCAGCGTCTTGCTGCCCTGCTTGATGCGCTGGTTGATAAACAGGGTGGGCAGGCGCGTGCCCTTGTCGATGTCAATTTCCAGCACCTGATCGCGGCTGCTGTCGACCAGTTTGTAGAACCACTGGTTCTCCGGCTGATCACGGCTGATGACCCGCGCCAGGCCGGTGCCGGTGAAATAGTTGCCGCTTTCCAGTACGGCAATCGAGGTGGTCATGGCGTTCTGCTGCACGCGTACGCCATCCAGATAACGTGCCACGGCATCACGCAGGCCCTCATCTTCACCTGCGGCCAGCCAATCCTGAATGAACGCGTTGCTGGCAATCCCGGCGTTGGCCGTAATCGGCGCAGTGAGCACCCGCTCCAGATCATTGCGGATCGCCAGCACCCGAGCCGGCAGTGCTTCTTCGACCAGAAAGCGCTCACTCAGGCGATTGACCACCGCCGAATAGACGCCGACCACAATCAGAATGCTGGCAAGCAGGGCGGCGCCCATGCTGAGAATCAGCTGCCACTGAATGCTGCGTTTCCACACGCTCATGGAGGGTTACCTTATGCTTATTATTGGAAAGGCAAGATTGAATACAATCATGTACACAAACTCAATAACCTGCCGACGTATAACAGCTATCGGCCAGTCCATGCGCCGACTTTAACCAGCTCGCAACACCTCTCACTGCATCTGCCGCCACAAGCGCAGATAGGCCTCTTCGTGGCTGAAATCCAGCTCGATACTCAGGTCATCGCTCTCCTGCAACACACTGGGGGTGATCAGCAGCGGCGCGGAAACAAACTGACTTGAGGGCGTGCCGGCAAAGGCCCGGTTCAACTCATCAACCAACTGCCAGCCCTGTACGCTCAAGGGCTCGGCCACCGTCGCCACCTGTTGCGACAGGCCAGAGTGAATACGCCCTAAGGCCTTGGCCGAACCATCGCCCGCAGAAATATTGCGCAGGTCCTTACGCCCCAGTGCATTGAGCGGCACGTTGATATGGTCGAAGTACACATCGTTAATCGCCAACGTGTGGCTCCATTGATTGCCGAAGCGCCGATGCAGCGTGCGCACCCGCTCATCCATGCCCTTGCTCACGGCAGAAATCGGCAAATCCTCAATGCTCAGCAGGCGGCATTGCTCACATTGCGCCAGGCGCTCGGCCATCCGTTCGGTCTTGGCCGTGGCGATGGCGAACTGGCTGTCGGTAAAAATCACCACACCAATCGGACCATCACGCATCGCGTACTCCACCGCCAGATCGGCCACCTGCTGCGGGTCACTGGTGATGTTGCTGTACAGCGCCTCAGTCGGCCCTGGCCGATCTCCGGCATGCCAGCCGACCAGGGGAATGTCCTGGCGTTTGAAGTCATCGATCAACGCGCCGAGGACCTGCGGGTCAAAACCGCCGAGCACCACCCCCTGCGGGGAGCGCTCCAGCACCTGCGCCGCTACGCGCCGGATCTCTGCCGGGTCGCCTCGGCCATCCACCGCGTGCACCTGCCAGCCAAGCAGCTTGGCCGCCCGCTCGAAGCTGCGATACACGCCGACCACACCACCGTTGCGAAAATCTGCCGCAATAAAGCTGACCTGCATACCGCTGCGCGCCGGCGGCCCGTCACGTGGTCCGGACCACTGCGCCGCCGCCAGCCAGGCGCTGAACAGCAATCCGCACAGCCAGAACGCACTTGCCTTGTAGGTCATCGACATGGCTTTTCCCTGCGCTACTGCCCGGCACCTTGCCGAGCACCTGTTGCTAGCAGCGTAGCCCGTCCATTGACGGACAGCGGGCAAACGACCTCAATCGGACAGGCTGAAACTCAATTTGGCGGTCTGGCCGCTCTCGTCGAGCACACTGAGCTGATAGCGACCGACCCGCGCAAAGCTCTGGCTCAGCACAGCTTCGGCCGTAGTTTCCGCTACCGGTTGGCCGTCGACAAACCACCAGCGTCGGCCACTGCCGCCCAGGGCCGAAAGACGCAAGCGCAGCGGTTCAACGCTGCCGGCCGGGCGGCGCAAACGATCGTCCTCGCGCACCCCGACAATCGACAACGGCGCACTGGCGACAACCTGTTGCGGCGGGCATTGCCGGTCCACCGCCGGCAGGCGCGCACTGCGCCGCTCGCGGCGTGGCAGCCAGGGCTCTAGCGGTGCCGGCCACAGCGCCAGATGCTGCACGCGAGCCCCCGGGCAACTGACGTCCACACGCAGGCCCAGGGCATTGACCCAGAAGGTTTCCTGCAAGCCCAGGCCCAGCGGCTGATCCCGCGCCTGCAAGGTCGGCGGCGTAGTCCCCTCCAGGGTCCAGGCAAAGCGCTGACGCCGGCAGTTGGGGTCGTGGCTGTCGAGCGGTTGACCCTGCGGCCAACAGATGGCGGCCACACCGACCGAGGCCGGCTGCGGGTCTATCGGCAGGGCAATACCACGCTGACTGTCGCGGTTGACCAGCAGATCATGCACTTGCAGCAGCAGTGGCGCGGCCGACGCCAGGCCAAACTGCCCGGACACCGGGGTGCCGTCAGGGCGGCCGATCCAGATGCCGATCAGGTAACGCGGCGCCACGCCAATCGCCCAGGCATCACGAAAGCCATAGCTGGTGCCGGTCTTCCAGGCCAGGCTCGGACGCTGCACCAGTTGCGCGCGCGGATCACGGTCCGGTCGCGCCTGGCCGCTGAGAATTCGCCGCACGATCCACGCCGAGCCAGGCGACAGCAGACGCCGCTCATGCAGCCCATCCTGTGGCTGAAAACGCAGCCGTGCGGCCATGCCGCTGCGGGCAAAGGCGCTGTATCCGCTGACCAGTTCCTCCAGCCGGCTGCCGGCGCCGCCGAGAATCAGCGCCAGGTTAGGTTCGGCCAGCGGCGGCAGCAGCAAGGGCACGCCGGCACTGCGCAACTCGCCGGCAAAACGCTTCGGTCCGTAGGCTTCCAACAGTTGCACAGCGGGTAGATTGAGCGAGGTAGCCAGCGCCTCACTGGCCGACACCGCGCCGCTGAAGCCGGCTGCAAAGTTGCCCGGTCGATAATCGCCATAACGCCGTGGTACATCCTGCAGCAGCGATTCGGAATGGATCAGCCCTTCATCCAACGCCATACCGTAGAGAAAGGGCTTCAACGTCGAGCCCGGCGAGCGCACGGCGTTGATCATGTCGACATGGCCAAAGCGTTTGGCATCACCGATATCCACTGAGCCCAGGTAGGCGCGCACCGCCATGCTGGGTTGCTCGACCACCAGAATCGCCGCCGAAGTGCGCTCTGGCAGCCGCGCCCGCCAGCCCAGCAGCAGGTCTTCCAGGCGGCGCTGCAAGGCGGCATCGAGCGTCGTGCGAATCAGTGGTGGGCTGCCCGCCGTATTCAGCCGCCGTGCCAGCAATGGGGCCAGCCGCGGTTCCTGACGCGGCGCCAGCAGCACCGGTTCTTCCAGCGCATCGTTGATCGCCGCTTGCGGCCATATCTGGAAGCTGGCCAGGCGTTTGAGCACTTTGTCGCGTGCGGCCTGCGCCCGCTCGGGATGACGATCCGGGCGCAAACGGCTGGGTGCCTGCGGCAGCACCGCGAGCAATGCCGCTTCGGCGCGGGTCAGTTGACTCGGTGATTTACCCAGGTAGGCCCAGCTGGCGGCCGCCAGCCCTTGCAGCGTGCCGCCAAACGGCGCGCGATTGAGGTAGAGGGTGAGAATTTCATCCTTGGACAGGTGCCACTCCAGCTGCAGCGTGCGCCACAACTGCTTGAGCTTGCCGCTGTAGCTGCGTGCATGCGGGTCGAGCAGACGCGCCACCTGCATCGACAGGGTGCTGCCGCCGGATAGCACGCGCCCGCCACTGAGGTTCTGCCAGGCCGCGCGGCCCAGCGCCAGCGGGTTGACCCCGGGGTGCTGATAGAACCAGCGATCCTCGTAGGTCAGCAACGCCTCCAGGTAATAGGGCGACACCTCACCGGGGCTGACCGGATAACGCCATACGCCATCCTGGTCGGCGAAGCGCCACAGCGGCGCACCGTCCTCGGCCAGCACCACGCGGGCCAGGTCATCCCCCGGCAGCGGCAACGGAAACAGGCGGTCGGCCGCCAGCAGTGCCAGCAGCAAGGCCAACGGCAGCGCCAGCCAGGGCCACCGCAACAGCGGCCAGAGGTGCTGACGGCAGATCACAACAAGCCGCTGGTAAAACAGGTTAACGCGGGTCATGCGCGGAGCCATTCCTTGTATCGCGATGCTGTACTGACAAACGGCCAGCAGCGCTGCCATTCTGCCAAATCACTGGCACACTGGCGCGCAGCAGCAATCCATGCAGCGTTGAGTGGAACGAGAACTATGGGTGTAGAAGGCTTTTTTGAATCCCTGGGCGAAGCGGTTGGCTCGGTGATCCGCTTTATTGTCGAAGGTTTGAGCGGCTTTTTCGGCCTGCTCGGTGGTGCGGTCAGCAGCTTTATCACGGGCATGTCCAAGGCCTTGGGGGTGACGCCATCATTGCTCAGCATCGTGGTGCTGGTGGCCGGCCTGTGGCTGCTGTACCTGGCTGTACGTGCCTTTATCCGCCGTTCGATCATTGCCGGGGTGATCTGGCTGGTACTGGGGTTGTGGTTGCTCGGCGGCCTAATCGGTTAAGCCAAACAACAAGGCCCGCCAATCTGGCGGGCCTTGTGCGTTCTAGCGTTCTTTAACGATCAAACGCCCCGGCGTGGTTCCTAGGGCCTGCCAGTTCGGTCGGTACATCGACTCCACTTGCGGTGGCGGTACGCGGTAGCTGCCCGGGGTGACGGCGCGGGCCAGGTACAACAGGTGGGTGGTGTCGTAGCCGTTGACGTCCAGCGCGGCAACGTAGCGATCACCACGGAACTCCTGGTGCTTGATCGCCGCGTTCTGCATCGACTCACGCCACGCTTTCACCGCACTGCTGGCGTCATCCAGGCTGGCCGAGCTTTGCGCCAGGTTCTGGTTTTCCAGTTCCAGGCCCGCCGGCAGCAGGTCGACCACCAGGGCGTCCGGTACGCGCTGCTGGGCAGATACCGCCAGGTGCACCAGCACCAGCTCGCCACTTTGCAGATTGCTCAGGTCCAGCGGCTGACCGTCCATGCCCAGGTATTCGCGGTAGATGCTGAGGTTCTCGCCGCCGGCGGCGGGGGCCTGGCTGGGGTAGCCGGACAGGGTGAGCTGCTGGTACAGCGGCGTGTCGCCCGGTTTGCTCGCCACGTTGCGAATGCTCAACGGCGCCGCCAGGTCGCTGCCATCAAGTTTGAGCCCCGGCTGGGCATTGCTCAGGTCAAAGGCCAGGCTGCCGCTTTGCAGGGCGGCGCTCCAGTTTGGCTCCGGCTTGCTCAGCAGGTTACGCCCGGCCAGGTACAGCGAGTTGCGCTCCTGGGTCGACAGCCACTGCTGCCCGGCCACTTCGTCAGCCAGGTTGAACAGCCGCTCTTCGCGGCGGTTGCCGGCCAGGTCGTGCTCTTCCAGCAGCGCCAGAATCAGCGCCTGGTCGCGCAGCGGGCTGCCGTAGTCAGCCAGCCAGTTATTGCTCTCACGACCACGGGCCAGGCCGGCGGTCAGCAGCTCATCGGCACGCGGCTGGTCGCCCATTTTCTGCAGCGCCACGGCTAGGTGCACCAGCGGCAAGCCGGACAGTGCATCGCTGCGCCGTTCATACAGGCTACGCAAGGCACCCAGCGGCGCCTGTTGGCTGCGCGCCAGCACGTAACCGGCGTAGGCCTGCACGGCAAAGCGGCTGTGGTTGGCGTTGTCGCTGTAGTTGACCTCGATCAGCTGGCGCTCCTGCAGGTAGCGCAGCAGGCGTTCATTGGCCTTTTTCAGCGCCTCTTCCGGCACGCCGAAGCCCTGCTCGCGGGCACGCAGGAGGAAGTCGCTGACGTAGGCGGTCAACCAGTACTCCTCATCGCTGTCCGCGCCCCACAGACCGAAGCTGCCGTTGTAGCGCTGCATGCTCAGCAGGCGTTCGATGCCCAGCTCAATGGAGCGCTTGCGCTGCTCATCCGGCTCGGCTTCCACGCCCAGGCGTTTTAGCGTGGCGGCATCGGCGTACAGCGACGGGTACAGACCACTGGTGGTCTGCTCCAGGCAGCCATAGGGATAGGCTTTCAGTGCACGAATCTGCTCGCCCAGGTTGAGCGGCGGCCGACTGGAGATCGCCAGACGCGCTTCCAGACCAGCAGTTTCAAAAGCACTCAAAGCATCGGCAGGCAGCAGCCAGGCTTCGTCTTTCAGCACCGCGCGGAAGTGCTGCAGTTGCGCCGGGTAGGCCGGGCGAATGCCCAGGGTCCACTCACGGCTAAACGGCGGCAGGTCTTCACCGGGCAGGGCCAGGCCGTTGACGCTGACCTTGAAGCGCCCTTGCCCATAGCCGCCCAGCGCGGTGACCGGGATACGCAGAATGGTGCGCTGACCATCCGCAAGGGTGATCGGCGCCACCGCCGCGCCGGGGTTCTGCGCTAGGCGCAGCTGGCCTTCGGCGCTCAGTTGCACATCGAGTTTCTGCTCGCGCCCGGACAGGTTGCTCAGGTCCAGGGCCAGGGTGGTTTCATCGCCCCCGGCGAGGAAGCGCGGCGCCGACAGCTCGGCAATCAGTGGTGCAGCGACCACAGTCTTGCCTTCGCCCATGCCGTAATGCTCGTCGGTCCAGGCTTGCGCCATCAAGCGCAGCTCGCCGTTGAAGTCAGGGATCGCCAGGCTGACTTCGCCTTCACCCTGCTCGTTCAGTTTCAGCGGCTCACTTTGCAGCGCGACGATCAGCACGCTGGTGTCCGGACGCTTGCCGCCACCGGCCAGCGCCGCGTCACCACCGAAGGCCAGTTTGGCCACCCGGCCCTGGCCGGCTTCGATCAACTGGCCGTAGATATCCAGATGATCCGCGCCATAAGCCTTGCGGCCGAAGAAGTTGGCGAATGGATCCGGCGTGGCGTAGTCGGTGATATTGAGGATGCCGACATCCACCGCCGCCACCAGCACCTGCGCCTGTTTCGGGATGCTGCCGTCAGCATTGCGCGCCTGCACCTTGACCTTGAGCGGCTGGTTGGGACGCATTTTTTCTGCTGCAGTGAGGGTCAGCGCCAGTTTGCGCGGCGCACGTTCCAGCGGCAGATGCAGCAGGCCGACCGCGCGTTTAGGTGTGGCATTGCTCTTGCGCTCGCCGGGGCGAATCACCAGGGCGCTGACATACAGGTCATGGCGTGCCCAGTCCTTGGCAATCGGGATGTCGAAGGTCTTGCCTTCCGCCGGTACGTCTACCTCTTGCCACCACAGCGGGCCTTCACTGGACTCCACCATCAGGTAGCCCTTGCCCGCAGCGGGCGGGGTGACGGTGACCTGGGCCGTATCGCCATCGACATACGCCGGTTTATCCAGCGCCAGCTTGACCTGATCCGGACGCACTGCGCCGCCGTCGGCGTTGTCCTGCCAGCGGTAGCCGGCCCAGAAGCGCAGGCTGCTGAGCAGGCCGGTCTGGCCGTCGATCACCTCAATACGATACGGGCCCCACTCCACCGGGAAGCTGATCTTGGCGGTGCCACCGGCGGCGACCTTGAGGGTTTCTTCGTTGAGGGTAAGGAATTTCTCGGTGTAGTTATGGCTCCAACCATCGCTCTCGGAGAAGTTCCAGAAGTAGTCACGGCGCTCACGGATCAGGCGCACGCTGAGCTGATCGGCGGGAAGCTTGTTGCCCTCGGCATCGGCCACCAGCACTTCAAACTCGGCCAGGCTGTCGGCGTCCACTTCTTCGCCATCAAACAAGCCACGCACGCCGGGCAGACGCTCGGCTGGCCAGACGGGCTGGATAATCCGCCGGGTAATCGCCCGGCCGCCGGACTCCTGCAGGCTGGCTTGCAGGATCAGACGTAGCGGCGACTTGGCATCGCTCCAGCGGCTTTCGATATCCAGGCTGGCCTTGCCCTGTTCGTCGAGGCTGGTTTCATCCAGCTCGATGTCCTCGCTCAGTTCTTCTTCGGTGACCGAGCCGAACTGATAGCCCGGCAAACTCGCCACAGCCTCACGCAGCGGACGCACATAGAGCTGACCGCTGAGGCGATTGCCGGCTGCCGGCGCGCCGTACAGGTAGCGCCCGGTCACGTCGAACTGGGCATTTTCTGCCGGGCTGTAAGGCACATCGCTGCCCTTGAGCTCCAGGGCCATGCGCTCTGGCAGGAAGTCTTCCACGGAGAATTCATACAGCTGCTGACGGCCATCGCCGAGGTCGAACAGCAACTGCCAGCGGCCGGTTGGCGCTTCATCGGCCAGTTGCAGCTGGTACTGATAGAGGCCGGCATCATCAGCCTGCCAGACGAACTTGCGGCTGACCTGCTCATCCGGGCGACGCACTTCAACATTTACCGGCTGGGCTTTTACCGCGCGGCCATCGGCATCGCGCAGCAGGCCATTGAGCAGCACGGTCTCGCCGGGGCGATAGAGGTCACGCGGGCCGAATACGAAGAACTGCAACGGATGGGCAACAGGACCGGCGATGTCGAATTCGGCCAGGTCCAGCGCGGCGGTGTTCAGGCGTAACAGGCTGGTCTGTTCACCCTGATGGGCCAACAGCACCTCAGCCTTGGGCGGCAGCGGCAGTTCGCCATGGCCGGCGCCGTCGGTCTTGCCTTCGGCCAGCACCTGGCCTTCTGCGTTGAGGATTTCCAGACGTACATCGCCCAGGGCATCACCACCGGCCAGGGCCTGGGTGAAGACATCCATACGGTTCTGGTAACGGTGCACAGACAAGCCGATATCACTCAGGGTGAACAGCGTAGCCGGTTGCGAGTAGTTGTAGCTGCCCGCTTCACGCATCACTGCCAGGTACACACCGGGCTGCTTGAACGGCTCCAGGCCGGCAATCGGCAGCAGCAGGGTTTCGCGGGTGTTGCGCGCCGGGTTCAGGTCAAAGCGGCCGCCGTAGACCAGCTCGGCCATCGGCAGCAGGCTGCGGGCTTCCCAGTTGTCCAGATTGCTCGACCGCCCCCAGCGGTTGAGGAAAGCCGGCAGCGATTCGGGTTTGATGCGGAAGAACTCGACATTCACCTTGTCGACATTCAGCGCAATCACCGGCAGGCCTTCGGCCAGACGCGTCGGCAACAACGAGCCACGGCTGGCGAAGCCGACACTGGCTTGCAGGTCGCGGGTTTCCAGGCGGGTCACCTGCTCGGCGGCGAGGCGCTTGCCATTCAGCCCGAGCAGCCCGGCATCTACAGTCAGCACCAGTTTGCGCTGCGGCTCCAGGTGACGTAGGCGCACTTCCATCAGGTTGTCGGTCAGTTCCCAGGCGCCGTCGACCTTGCCGCTTTTGCTGTCGACCAGGTGCAGGCGCTCGGCGAGCTTCTGCTCGGGGTCGAGCGGTACGGAAAAACTGATCGACAGGGTGCTAGCCCCGTCCAATTGAACCTCCGACACATCCACCACGGTCAGTTCACGGCCGGCGTAGCGTTGGGCCAACGCCTCGCGGTCAACCGGCGCCTTGGCCGTCTCGCTGGTGCTGGGGGTGGCTTGGGTGGCCGTCACTTCGGCGGGCACCGGGGTGGATGAATCACAGGCGCTGAGCAGGCTCAGGACAAGTGCCAGAAGCAGTCCATTCTTCGGCATTGCGGGGCTCCAACAAGGGTAGATGCAGAGGCCTGACACTATAGTCGAGGCGCTCACCGACAACTAAGAACCTGTTAACGATCTGCTGCGCGTCGGCCCTGCGGCGTTAAAGCCAGGCTCGGATGCTCATGTACAACTCGTACACTCCGCGTCCTCGCCTGCCTTTGCCTTGCAGGGCTCTAGCTCGCGAGACCGTAAACAGGTTCTACGCGTACACATGCAAAATTGCTCAGCAGCGCACGCCTGTCGATCAGTGTTTAATACCCCGCCTGTGACACGCGCCTGCGCATTTTGTTGCAGCCATTCCCAGCTAGTTCGAGAACGCATTTGATAAACGCCGTACGCGACGCCTGGCAGCACACGCCGACCCACAAACGGGTCTGGGCACTGGCTGCACCGATGATCCTCTGCAACCTTTCGGTACCGCTGGTGGCGCTGGTCGACAGTGCGGTAATCGGCCACTTGCCGCACGCCCACCAATTGGCCGCCGTGGCGGTGGGCGCCAGCCTCTACGGTTTGCTGGTTGGCAGCGTGGGTTTTCTGCGCATGGGCACCACGGGCTTTACCGCCCAGGCAGCGGGCCGCAGAGACGGCAGCGCGCTGCGCCAGGTGTTGCTGCAAGCCTTGTTGTTAGGCGGCGTGCTGGCCTTGGCGCTGAGCCTGCTGATGCGCCTGCTCAGCGCACCGCTATTGGAACTGATGCAGCCTTCGGCGCAGCTCGACGTCCTGGCTCGCAGTTATCTGCATATTCGACTCTTCGGCCTGCCAGGCGCGCTGGCCAGCTACGCCCTGGTCGGCTGGCTACTCGGCACACAAAATGCCCGCGGGCCGTTACTGATCATGCTCGGCACCAACCTGCTGAATGTGGCCCTGACGTTGCTGTTCGTCCTCGGCCTGGGTTGGGAAGTGGCGGGCGCAGCCTGGGGCTCGGTACTGGCGGAATGGAGCGGGGCACTGCTCGGCCTTTATCTGGCGCGCCAGACAATCAAGCGCCAGGCTGGGCGCATCAATTGGCCCGCATTGCGGCTATGGCAGAACTGGCGGCCTCTGCTGGCGGTCAATCGCGATATTTTTATTCGTACCATGGCCCTGCAAGCGGCCTTTTTCCTCATTACCGTACAAGGCACCCGCCTAGGTGATACCACAGTGGCGGCCAACGCTCTGCTGATCAATGGTCTGATGCTGAGCGCCTTCGCCCTGGACGGGCTGGCCCATGCCGTCGAGGCGCTTGGCGGGCATGCGCTGGGCGCTGGGGATCGCCAGGCGCTGCGGCGTAGCATGCTGGTGGCGGGGGCCTGGTCACTGCTGGCGAGCCTGGGTTTTGCCCTCTTCTTCTGGCTCGGCGGACACTGGTTTGTCGGCCTACAAACCGACATCGCCACAGTACGTAGCACGGCCCTGACCTACCTGCCCTATCTGGCGTTGCTGCCGTTGATCGGGGTCTGGAGCTACCTGCTCGACGGTCTGTTTATCGGCGCTACCCGCGCTCGTGAAATGCGTAATGCCATGCTTTGGGCATTATTTCTAAGCCTGCCATTGGCCTGGTGGCTACAGGCGCTGGGCAACCACGGCCTGTGGCTGGCTCTACTGACTTTTATGGCGCTACGCGGCCTGTGCCTGGGTGGCTATGCTTACCGCCTGACCCGTGCCGACCAATGGTTCGCCCCCAGCCAATCAGGAGCCCCTTATGCTCAGCCCTGAAATGCCCTGCGATGAAGTCCTGCGCCAGCAGATTCTCGATGACAACGAACTGCTCGACACCCCCGCTGACGCCTATCTGGATACCCTGGTACGGGTGGTGCGCGAGGTCTTCGCGGTCAAGACCGTGCTGGTCAGCCTGATCGACCATGACCGCCAGTGGTTCAAGTCACGTATCGGCCTGGATATCACCGAAACCCCGCGGACCATCTCCTTCTGTGCCCACGCGATTCTCGGCACCCAGCCGTTTATCGTCGAAGACACCCATAACGATCTGCGTTTCCACGACAACCCGGTGGTGGTCAACAACCCGCAGATCCGCTTCTATGCCGGGCAACCGCTGTTCTCCGAAGAAGGCCAGGCACTCGGTACCCTGTGCCTGATCGACCCGGTCCCGCGGCAGCTAACGGACAAGCAGCTGCGCCTGTTTACCGACATGGCCGTGCTGGTGGAAGGCTACCTGAAGCTGCGCCATGTTAGCGCACAGACCGAACAGCTGCGTGCGGCGCTGAGCCGCGAACAGCGCAAGACCATGCTCGACCCACTGACCCAGTTGTGGAACCGCGCCGGCCTCGATCACTTCCTGCCCAGGCACCAGCAGCAGGCCGACGAACTGGGCTTGAGCCTCGGCGTGCTGTTCTGCGACCTGGATTACTTCAAGAAGGTCAACGACAACCACGGCCACGCCGCCGGCGATCAGGTGCTGTGGGAAACCGCCCGGCGCATCAGTGCCGCCGTGCGCCCGCAGGATGTGGTGACACGCAGCGGCGGTGAGGAGTTCGTGGTGTTGCTGCAGGTGCATGACGAACATGAGCTGCTGCAGATTGCCGAACGGATTCGCAGTAGCCTGAGCAAGGAGCCAGTGGAGACCGACAATCAGCCGCTGCACCTAACCATTAGCATCGGTGCAGCCCTGCGCGCCCCTCAGGAGCCCCCGACCGCCACCATGAACCGCGCCGACCAGGCCCTTTATCAGGCCAAGGGCAATGGCCGTAACCGGGTTGAATTCGCCCACTAATCCCAGAGAAAGGACTCCAACATGGGCCAAGCACTGGCTGCCTACCTGCATTACCTGTCGATTTTCGTGCTGTTCGCCCTGCTCAGCGTCGAGCATGTGCAATTCAAACTGCCGCTGGACCTGCGCCGCGCCCGCAGCCTGATCATCACCGACATCGCTTATGGCATCAGTGCCGGGCTGGTGCTGTTTACCGGCCTGGCACGCGTGCTCTGGTACGGCAAGGGCCTGGACTACTATCTGGGCAACAGCCTGTTTCACGCCAAGGTTGGCCTGTTTATTCTGGTCGGGCTGATCTCCGTGGTGCCGACCTTTGTCTTCCTCAATTGGCGCAACAGCCTCAAGGCCGGCGAAGTGCCGCAGGTCAGCGCCCGCCAGGCACGCCTGGTGATCATGGTGATTCGCCTGGAACTGTTGCTGCTATTGGCCATCCCATTACTGGCGGCGCTAATGGCGCGCGGTTATGGCGTGATTGGCTGACAACCGACCAGGCCAGCAAGCCTGTGGGAAGCGCTTTAGCGGCGCACGGCTGTCACGGTTCGAGCACCTCCCACAAGCCCAGATACCAGCCGCTGATTTGCCCGTCCGGCCCTGCTCTGCTAGTGTCGCGCCGGTTCCAATTCCCCGATCCACCCCGAGATATCCGCCATGGCCGCCCGCAAAAAAGCCGCGCTCGACTTCGAGCAATCCCTGACCGATCTGCAGAACCTGGTCGAACGTCTGGAAAACGGCGAGCTGTCGCTGGAAGACTCGCTGACCGCCTTCGAGCAGGGCGTGCGCCTGACCCGTGATTGCCAAGCCGCGCTGGCCCAGGCCGAACAGAAAGTGCAGATCCTTATGGAGCGCGACGGCGAGCTGGAGGAAGCCCCCTTCGACGCGGACCAACAGGCATGATTGCGGCCTACCAGAACAGCTGCCAGAGCCGCGTCGATGCCGCCCTGGAAGACCTGCTGCACAGCCCGCGCCCGGAGCTTGAGCGTCTTTACGCCGCCATGCGCTACAGCCTGTTCAATGGCGGCAAACGGGTGCGCCCGCTGCTCGCCTACGCTGCCTGTGAAGCCCTCGGCGGCCAGCCCGAGCGGGCCAACGCGGCGGCCTGCGCAGTAGAGCTGATTCACGCCTACTCGCTGGTCCACGATGACCTGCCGGCGATGGACGATGACGACCTGCGCCGGGGCCAGCCAACCACCCACAGAGCCTTCGATGAAGCCTGCGCAATTCTTGCCGGCGACGGCCTGCAAAGCCTGGCCTTCGAAGTGCTCAGCGATGCCAAGCACAACCCGCACAACGCCGAACTGCGCCTGGCCATGCTCAACACCCTGAGCCGTGCGGCTGGCCCTGCCGGGATGGTCGGCGGGCAGGCCATCGACCTCGGTTCGGTAGGCCAGCAGCTCGACCAAGCCGCCCTGGAAGTCATGCATCGGCACAAGACCGGCGCCCTGATCGAAGCCAGCGTGCAGCTCGGCGCATTGGCCAGCGAGCGTGCCGACGAACATGCCCTGAAAGCCCTGCACACCTATGCCCGCGCCATCGGCCTGGCGTTTCAGGTGCAGGACGACATCCTCGACGTGGAAAGTGACACCGCTACCCTCGGCAAGACCCAGGGCAAAGACCAGGCCCACGACAAGCCGACCTACCCAGCCCTGCTCGGCCTCGGCGCGGCCAAGGCCTATGCCCTGGAACTGCGCGACCAGGCCCTGCATGCCCTGCGCCCATTCGACCAGGCGGCTGAGCCGCTGCGCGATCTGGCGCGGTATATCGTCGAACGGCGCAGCTAAACCGCGCCACGCACGCTGTGGGAGGCGCTTTAGCGGCGAGCTGTACCGCTATTGTTGCGGCTACGACAGCAGGGGCCACCCAGGCCCCGTCGATCATCACCCAGACAAATACCCCAACTTACGCGCACTGAGGCTTGGTTTACCTCTCCTGCCGAACGCCTAAGATGGCTGCAGAATAAAAATCTGGAGCCGCCATGCCCTCTACAACTGCGCCCTTCGCCGCCCTGCTGATCGCCAACCGCGGCGAGATTGCCATCCGCATCGCCCGCGCCGCCAGTGAGCTGGGCGTTCGCTCGGTGGCCCTCTACGCCGAAGACGATGCTGCCTCCCTGCATGTGCGCCAGGCCGACAGCGCAGTAGCCCTCAAAGGCCGTGGCGTAGCGGCTTACCTGGATATGGACCAGCTGATCGAGATTGCTAAGGCGCTGGGCTGCGATGCCGTGCATCCGGGCTACGGCTTTCTCGCGGAGAACGCCGAATTCGCCCGCCGCTGCCAGGCCGCCGGGCTGTGCTTTGTCGGCCCCAGCAGCGAGGCGCTGCACCTGTTTGGCGACAAGGCCGCAGCGCGCGAGCTGGCCGAGCGCTGCGCCGTACCGCTGGTGGCCGGGATCAATCGAGCGATCAGCCTGGATGAAGCCCACGAATTTCTCGCCGAGCATGGCGCAGTAATGCTCAAGGCCCTGGCCGGCGGCGGCGGCCGTGGCATGCGCCCAGTATTCAGTGCCGGTGATCTGGACGAAGCCTTTGCCCGCTGCCAGTCCGAGGCGCAAAGCGCCTTCGGTAATAACGCGCTGTATATCGAGCAACTGGTCAGCCAGGCCAGGCATATCGAGATTCAGGTACTGGGTGACAGCAGGGGGGCGGTGAGTCATCTGTGGGAGCGCGACTGCAGCCTGCAACGCCGCCAGCAGAAGCTGGTGGAAATCGCCCCCAGCCCGGACCTCCCCGCTGCCACCCGCGAACGGATGATCGCCGCCGCACTAAAACTGGCCGGAGCAGCAAAATACCAAGGCCTGGGCACCTTCGAATTTCTATTGGATGCCGAACAACCCGAGCGCTTTTACTTTATGGAGGCCAACCCGCGCATTCAGGTCGAACACACCGTCACCGAGCAGGTCACCGGCATCGACCTGCTGCACACCCAGCTCAAGCTGGCCGCAGGTCAGTCGCTGGAACAACTGGGCCTGCTGCAGCCTCCGGCCTTGAACGGCAGCGCGGTGCAGTTGCGCATCAACCTGGAAAGCATGAGTGCCGATGGCAGTACCCGCCCGGCCGCCGGCACCCTGACGGCCTACCAGCCGCCCAGCGGTCCCGGCCTGCGCGTGGATGGCTACGGTTATGCCGGCTACCCGGTCAGTCCCAGTTACGACTCACTGCTGGCCAAGCTGATCGCCCATGCGCCGGACTACCCCAGCGCCCTGCGCCGCGCCTACCGCGCCCTGTGCGAATTTCGCCTGGAAGGCGTGGCGAGCAACCTGCACCTGCTGCAAAACCTGCTGCGCCTGCCCCAAGTGACGAGCTATCAGCTGACCACACGCTTTGTCGAAAGCCAGCTAAGCGAGCTGCTGGCCGCCCAGCACCAGGCCCATCCACACCACTTCTTTGCCGGTGCGCAGGCGGCCAGCCAAGACGCACAGCAGATACAGGATGCACCACCCGGCTGCCTGCCCCTGCTGACCCACAGCACCGGCGTGGTGGTCAGCCTGGAGGTGGCCGAAGGCGATGCGGTGGCGGTCGGCCAGAGCATTGCGGTGCTGGAGGCGATGAAAATGGAGTTTGTCGTCACCGCCAGCGACAGTGGCATCGTCCGCCAACTGGCCGTGCAGATCGGCAGCGCACTCAATGAAGGCCAGCCGCTGCTGTTTATCGAACCCGCCGAGGTCGACGCCGCCGCCAGCCAGAGCGAACAGAGCCTGGACCTTGAGCATATCCGTGCGGACCTGGCCGAAGTGCTCGAACGCCATGCCGTGACCCGCGACGAGGGCCGCCCGCAAGCCGTGGCCAAACGGCGCAAGACCGGCCAGCGCACGGTGCGCGAGAACCTGACGGACCTGCTGGATGACGGCAGCTTCAGTGAATACGGTGCGCTGGCGATTGCCGCCCAACGGCGCAGGCGTTCGCTGGCAGAGCTGATCGAACAGAGCCCGGCCGATGGCCTGGTGGCTGGCACCGGCACGGTCAACGCCGAGGCGTTCGGCAGCCAGGCCGCGCGCTGCATGGCCATCGCCTACGACTACACGGTCTTCGCCGGCACCCAGGGCGTGATGAACCACAAAAAGACCGACCGCATGCTCGGCCTGGCCGCGCAATGGCGCTTGCCGCTGGTGCTGTTTGCCGAAGGTGGCGGCGGCCGGCCGGGTGATACCGATTTCGTCGGCGTGGCCGGGCTGGATTGCCACACCTTTGTCGGCATGGCCAAGCTCTCCGGGCTGGTGCCGCTGGTAGGCGTGGTGTCCGGGCGCTGCTTTGCCGGCAACGCCGCACTGCTCGGCTGCTGCGATGTGATTATCGCCACCGACGACGCCACCATCGGCATGGCCGGCCCGGCGATGATCGAAGGCGGCGGCCTGGGCAGCTTCAAACCGGAACAGGTCGGCCCGGTCAGCGTGCAGGGCCCCAATGGCGTTATCGACGTGCGGGTAGCCGATGAAGCCGCAGCGGTGCAGGTGGCCAAGCAGTACCTGAGCTACTTCCAGGGTGCGCTCAGCGAGTGGGATTGCGCCGATCAGCGCGAGTTGCGCCACGTGATCCCGGAAAACCGTTTGCGCGTGTATGACATCCGCCAGGTCATTCGCACACTCGCAGATACGGACTCCGTGCTGGAACTGCGCCGCGAGTTTGCGCCTGGGCTGATCACCGCATTTATCCGCATCGAAGGTAAGCCATTCGGCCTGCTGGCGAACAACCCGGCGCATCTCGGTGGGGCTATCGATGCGGTCGCCGGCGACAAGGCCGCGCGCTTTATGCAGCTGTGCGACGCCTTCGATATTCCGTTGCTGTCACTGTGCGACACCCCCGGCTTTATGGTCGGCCCGGAGGCGGAGAAGCAGGCCACGGTGCGCCATGTTTCGCGCATGTTCGTTGCCGCCGCCAGCCTGACCGTGCCGTTTTTCACCGTGGTGCTGCGCAAGGGCTACGGCCTCGGCGCCCAGGCCATGGCCGCCGGCTGCTTCCATTCGCCACTGTTTACCATCGCCTGGCCCAGCGCCGAGTTTGGTGCCATGGGCCTGGAAGGCGCGGTGCGCCTGGGATTTGCCAAGGAACTGGCCGCCGTCGAGGACCCGGCGGCACGCCAGCAGCTGTTCGACAAGCTGGTGGCCAAGGCTTACGAGAATGGCAAGGGCATCAATATGGCCAGCTTCCTGGAGATCGATGCGGTGATCGACCCCGTGGAAACCCGCGCCTGGCTGCTGCGTGGCCTCAATGCAGCGCCCAGCTCCGCTCCACGCGAAGGCAGGAAACGCGTAATCGACACCTGGTAACAACCGTCTGCCCGAACCTTGTTTGGGCAGTTTCCGGCGCTTCGGGTAAACTGCCGCATCTTTTACACCGATAACGATCTGCCTGATGCCGACGACCTTCCACGAGATTCCCCGTGAGCGCCCGCTGACGCCCCTTCTAGACCGCGCCAATACGCCGGACGAGCTACGCCGCCTGGGCGAAGCCGAGCTGGAAATTCTGGCCGACGAGCTGCGCCAGTACCTGTTGTATACGGTCGGGCAGACGGGCGGGCATTTCGGCGCGGGCCTCGGCGTGATCGAGCTGACCGTGGCCCTGCATTACGTCTTCGACACCCCGGATGACCGCCTGGTGTGGGACGTGGGCCATCAGGCCTACCCGCACAAGATCCTTACCGGTCGCCGCGAACAGATGGGCAGCCTGCGCCAGAAGGACGGCATCGCCGCGTTCCCGCGCCGCTCGGAGAGCGAGTACGACACCTTTGGCGTCGGCCACTCCAGCACCAGCATCAGCGCCGCCCTGGGCATGGCCATCGCCGCCCGCCTGAAAGGTGAGAAGCGCAAGGCCGTGGCGGTGATCGGCGACGGCGCAATGACCGCCGGCATGGCCTTCGAGGCGCTGAACCACGCCAGCGACGTGGGCGCCAACATGCTGGTGATCCTCAACGACAACGATATGTCGATCTCGAAGAACGTCGGCGGCCTGTCCAACTACCTGGCCAAGATCATCTCCAGCCGCACCTATTCGAACATGCGCGAAGGCAGCAAGAAGATCCTTTCGCACCTGCCCGGGGCCTGGGAAATCGCGCGCAAGGTCGAAGAACACGCCAAAGGCATGCTGGTGCCCGGCACCCTGTTCGAAGAGCTGGGCTGGAACTATGTCGGCCCAATCGATGGCCACGACCTGCCCACCCTGCTCGCCACGCTGCGCAATATGCGCGACCTCGACGGCCCGCAGTTTCTGCATGTAGTGACCAAAAAGGGCAAGGGCTTTGCCCCAGCCGAAGCCGACCCGATCGGCTATCACGCCATCACCAAGCTGGAGCCGATCAACGCGCCGGCCGCGCCCAAGCAAGCCAGCGGGCCGAAGTACTCCAGCGTATTCGGCAAATGGCTGTGCGATATGGCCGCTGAAGACCCGCGCCTGGTCGGCATCACCCCGGCGATGAAGGAAGGCTCTGACCTGGTGGCGTTCAGCGAACGTTATCCCGAGCGCTATTTCGATGTGGCCATCGCCGAACAGCACGCGGTGACGCTGGCGGCCGGTATGGCCTGCGACGGCGCCAAGCCGGTGGTGGCGATCTATTCGACCTTTTTGCAGCGCGCCTATGACCAGCTGATTCACGATGTGGCCGTGCAGCACCTCGACGTGCTGTTCGCCATCGACCGCGCCGGCCTGGTCGGCGAAGACGGCCCGACCCACGCCGGCAGCTTCGATATTTCCTACCTGCGCTGCATCCCCGGCATGCTGGTGATGACGCCGAGCGATGAGAACGAACTGCGCCGCATGCTCAGCACCGGCCACCTGTTCAATGGCCCTGCTGCCGTGCGCTATCCGCGTGGCAGCGGGCCGAATGCCGCCATCGAACCAGGCCTGGAACCACTGGAAATCGGCAAGGGCGTGATTCGCCGCCAGGGCAAGCAAACCGCCCTGCTGGTGTTCGGCGTGCAACTGAGCGAAGCGCTCAAGGTGGGCGACGCACTCGACGCCACGGTGGTCGATATGCGCTTCGTCAAACCGCTGGACGAAGCCCTGGTAAGACAGCTGGCGGCCAGCCACGAGTTGCTGGTGACCATCGAAGAGAACAGCGTGATGGGCGGTGCTGGCAGCGCGGTCAGCGAGTTCCTCGCCCATGCCGCCCTGCTCAAACCCTTGCTGCACCTGGGCCTGCCGGACTACTACGTCGAACACGCCAAACCGGCGCAGATGCTCGCCGAATGCGGCCTGGATGCCGCAGGCATCGAAGCGGCCGTACGCCAGCGCCTGGCAACCCTGGCCAGCTGAGCGCCATTGATCCCGAGCTGAACGACGCTCACTTGTAATTGCAGTAACCGCGCATTAAGGTGCGCGGCGTTTTACTTCCGCCAAGGTGCGCCCTTCATCTGTGAAGCGGCGTTAAACGGGAAGCCGGTGCGCTTATGACGAGCCATCCCGGCACTGCCCCCGCAACGGTAATCGACCGCAGGCTAGCCCTGCACACTGCCTCACAAGCCACTGGAGCAATCCGGGAAGGCGAGGCAGCGCGCGTCGAGAGTCCGGAGACCGGCCTTGCTGGATGCGACTGGTGTTGCGGAGGGCATCACCGTCAAGCTCAGGCTGCCTCTGCGCACGCCCGTTCTTGTCCCTGCCCTCCTCAAAAGTCTCCCGACCTTTTGAGGATTCTCTAGATGAAGTTGTCCCGTCTTGCCCTGGCTGTGGCCTTGCTGCCCAGCACTCAAACGTTTGCCGAAACGCCTTCGCGCGAAGCCGCGCTGAAGCTTGAAGACACCGTGATCAGCGCCAACCGTGACGCTCAGGCCCGCAGTGAAAGCAGCGCCGCCAGCAGTGTATTCACCCGCGCGGATATTGATCGCCTGCAGCCTTCCAGCGTCGCCGACCTGCTCCAACGCGTACCTGGCGTACAGATCACCCGAGCAGGCGGCCCCGGGAGTACCGTCGGCCTGTACATTCGCGGCACCAAGACCGCGCAAAGCCTGGTGCTGGTTGATGGCCAGCGGATTGGCTCGGCATCAGCAGGCGGCTCGCCGCTGGAATACCTGAGCATTGAGCAGATTGAACGGGTGGAAGTGCTGCGCGGCTCGCGTTCGGCGATCTATGGCTCCGATGCGATTGGCGGCGTGGTGCAGATCATCACCCGTCGCGCTGCCGGCGAAGGCCTCACCCCACGCCTGCGTATCGGCTACGGCACACACAATACCTGGGAGCGCAGCATCGGCTTGTCGGGCGGTAATCAGGACACCCGCTTCAGCCTTAACGCCAGTGCAGACGATACACGAGGCATCAACCGCTCCTACGCCAGCGCAGCCCCCGACAATGACCGTGACGCATACCGCAACAATGCCTTCAGCGCCAACCTCAGCCATCGTTTCAACGAACAGGTAGAAGCCGGGTTCAGCGTGCTGGATCAGCGCGGCGAGAGCGAATACGACATGGGCTGGGGTGGCGAATACCCCTACGCCGACTACCAGGTGAGCAGCTATTCCGGCTTTCTCGCAGTGCAGGCGAACGATCTCTGGAAGAGCCGCGTTGACCTGGGGCATAGCGAAAACCGCTCGGCTGAACGTTTCGATGACGTCAAAGGCAGCAGCCCGTTCAACACTTACCGCGACACTGCCGCCTGGCTGAACACCCTCGACTTTGGCAACGGCCACAGCCTGGTTGCCGGCGCCGACTGGTATGAAGACTCGCTGCACAGCAATACCGCGTACGACGAAGACAGCCGCTGGAATCAGGGCCTGCTCATTCAACACAACTACCGTGGCGAGCGTTTTGCCACTGAGCTTGGCTTGCGCCATGACAAGAACGAGCAATTCGGCAGCGCCAACACCTTTAGCGGCGCGCTGACTTATTCGTTGAACGCTGACAATGACCTGGTTCTCTCGTATGCCGAGGGGTTCCGTGCGCCAACCTTCAATGATCTTTACTGGCCGGGCGGCGGCAATCCTGCACTGAAGCCAGAAACCTCGAAGTCCTATGAGCTGCAATGGCGCAGCCAACTGGCCGAGAAGACTCGCCTGGAAGCCTCCATTTACCGCACCGACCTGCGCGACGCAATTGCTGGGTGGCCGGCACAAAACGTCGACAGCGCACGCATCAATGGCTTTGAAGCCAGCCTGCAGCAGGAACTGTTCGGCTGGCAGGGACAACTGGGCGTCAGCATCATCGACCCGCGCGACCGGGAGACCGGCCAGGTACTGAGCCGTCGTGCCAAACGCACCCTGAACCTCGATCTGGATCGTCAGTTCGGCGCATTTTCGCTCGGGGCAAGCTGGCTGGCAGTCAGCCGCAGCTACGACGATGCCGCCAATCAGCGTGAAATCGCCGGCCATGGCGTACTCAACCTGCGCAGCGCCTGGCAAGCCACGGAAGAAGTCACCCTTGGCCTGAAAGTCGAGAACGTCTTCGACAAGGAATACAGCCGCGCGCAATACAGCACCGGCTGGCCACCACAATACAGCGTCTACCGAGAAGCTGGCCGTACCGCACTGGTCTCCGTTACCTGGACACCGCAGTTCTAAGTGCGAATCTGCCTCGGCCAGACTTGATGGCTGGCCGAGGCTCAGTGGCTGGCGTTTCGCGGACGCGCCAAAGCCAAACGCTCACACAACTTCTCCATCGCCCCCAGCATCTGAAAACTCGGCCGTTCCAAGCCGTTGTCCGGTACCAGCCAGAGTTGCTCGCGCTCGACAGCCGTTAGGCCCGGCCAGATGCGCCAGGCATCCAACTGCTGCTGTACGCCGGCCAGAATCACCTCGGGATTGCGCTCAAGTACCGCTTCTACGCTGACCTGCGGAGCGGGCAAGCTCAGCTCGGCAAAAATATTGCTCGCCCCGCACACCGTCAGGGCATCGCTGATGATCTGCTGACCGCCGATGGTGTACAGCGGCACATCCCAGACCTGATAGAACAAGCGCAGCGGCTGCTCGCGCCGATAGCGCTGACTCAGTTGTTGCAGGCCCTGATTGAAGCGCTGTTGCAGGCGCTGGCCCTGCTCAAGACGGCCGATCCGCGCGCCAATCTCGACAAATTGCCCGGCCAGGTCGGCCAGCTTGCGCGGCTCGATCACCAGCACTGGAATATCCAGACGCTGCAGCTGCTGACGTTGTGCACTGCTGATGCTGTCCGGCCACAGCAGCACCAGGTCAGGCTGCACCTGCAACAGGCTCTCCAGCTCCAGCTGGCCAAAATTACCCACGGAGGGCAGATGTTTCACCGCAGCAGGTCGCTCACCGCCATCCAGCAGCCCGACCAGCAGATCGCCAGCCTCGAGCTCGAGGACGATTTCGGTCAGCGATGGCGCCAGGGTGACTACCCGCGAAGCCGCTGCCACCGGCCAGGCCAGCGACAGCAGCATGCAGAGCATCAGCGCGCGCATCAGCCGAGTTGGCGAGGGATGCGATAGAGGTACAGCAGAACGATGCTGGACAGCGCCAGCAGAATCAGCGGGATCGCCTCAAGCCCGGCGAAGACTGCCAGGGCAGCGATCCAGGCCGGCAACGCAGCCCCCAGCAGAGCCAGGCGCCGTACCCGGGTCAGTTCCAGCCAGGCATCGTGCTCAGCCGGGCTGTCGAGGGCTTTTTCCGTGGCCACCAGGGCGCGCTTGTAGCCGCTGAACAGCGGCAGGCTGACGAACATCGAAGCCAGGCCGGCGATAAACAGCGGCATGGTCAGCAAACCGGTCTGCTGACCGGCACCAAACAGCAGGTTAAGCACAAACAACGGGGCCAGGGTCACGGCCAGTTGCCGCCACCACTCCAGCGCCAGCCGACGCCGCACTTCGCCGCGCGTCACAGGCTTTCCTCGACCTCGCCCTGGTGCAGGCTGCCAAGCATATGCCCGAGTTTGCCGGCCTTGGTCGCCAGGTATTTCTTGTTGTGCGGGTTGTGATCGATCTGCAGCGGCACGCGGCTCGCCACATTGATGCCCATATCACCCAGCGCCTTGACCTTGCGCGGGTTGTTGGTCATCAGCTTGAGCTGGCTGATGCGCAGATGATCGAGCATCGGCAGGCAGATGGCATAGTCGCGCTGATCGGCCCCGAAGCCCAGACGCTCATTGGCTTCCACGGTATCGGCACCGCCGTCCTGCAATTCATAGGCGC
Organism: Pseudomonas cimarronensis; assembly: GCF_049331905.1. Lineage (GTDB taxonomy): Bacteria > Pseudomonadota > Gammaproteobacteria > Pseudomonadales > Pseudomonadaceae > Aquipseudomonas. Next base: position 4,151,839 of record NZ_CP186283.1, read on the forward strand.
GAATCTTGTTCAGCAGGCCAATACCCCGGCCTTCCTGACGCAGATAAAGCAGCACGCCGCGGCCTTCGCTGGCAATTGCGCGCAAGGCCGCTTCCAGCTGAAAACCACAATCACAACGCAGGCTGAACAGCGCATCACCGGTCAGGCATTCAGAGTGCAAACGGCCCAGTACGGGCGCGCCATCGGCCACATCACCAAAGGTCAGGGCAACATGCTCCTTGCCCGTGGCTTCTTCAAGGAAGCCATGCATGGTGAACACGCCAAAGGGCGTGGGCAGTTGGGAGGCGGCGACAAACACGACGGACACCGGATGCTCCTAAAGATAAATGGCAGAAAGAATAAGGCCGGCATTGTAACAGCAGGCCCTGGCAGCCGCTTAGCCTGAATTACTGATGATAAGAATCGAACGAGCCCAGAATCCGTTTTCGATCTTGCGAGCTAGAGACCTACAAGGCAAAAACAGGCGAGGAAGCGGAGTGTACTGTTGTACATGAGCATTCTGAGCCTGTTTTTAACGCAGCAGGGCCGATGCGCAGCTGATCGTAAGGTTCTTAGTACTTGGATTCCAGCACCAGCATATCCTGCTCCACCTTCCAGCCAACCCGACCGAGAAAGCTCATACCCAGCAAGGCCTCGGCAGGCGAGCCGCCTTCCAGCACCACGGCTTCAACGCCCAGTACCTCCAGCTCACCGACCTTGACCCGATCCAGGCTTACCCGCCAGCCGCGTGCAGTACCACTGGCCGTACTGACCTGCAAAGGTACGCCGATAGCGCGATAGTCGATGCCCAGACGGCGCGCATGCTCATCATTCAGCGCCACCGAGGTGGCGCCGGTGTCCACCAGAAACTGGATCGGATGACCATTCACCGAGCCGGCAATCCAGTAGTGCCCGCCGATGCCCTTGGCAATGCTCAGCTGCTTTTTCTGCGCCTCGGCAAAACCATCGCTGTATTCACGGCTGAGGCTGTAACTGCGCTCAACGCCATCCACCCGCAACACCGCGCCACGGCTGTCCGCGCTGACCACCACCACGCCTGCCGGGCCAGTCTGACCCACTTTGACCAGTTTGCGCTGGCCGTCGACATTCAGTACCGCAGCCCCGGGAAACAGGCCAACAACTCGCACCTGCGGGGCGGCCGATGCAACGGCGCTGCACAGCAACAGGCTTGTAGCGATCAGGTTAAACACGCGCATCAGTGGTCTCGCAAGGATCAGTCAAAGGGATAAGGCTGCTGCCAGTGCTTGAAGATCGGCCGCAGGCTGCCATCGGCCACCAGCAGCTCCATGCGCTGGTCAAACAACTCCGCCAGGGCACGCCCACGGGGGGTATCGGCAAACCCCAGGTACAGCGGCAAGTTGGTCAAGGGGGTCAGACGATAGCGTGACGGCTCGGCCGAGGTCGCGAGAATATCGCTGACCTCACCCAAGGCATCGATGTAGAAATCAGCATGCCCCTGGTCGAGCATGCCGAGGATACCGCTACGACGAATCACTTCGCGGTACTGGTGCAAATTTGGCAAATAGCGCTGGTACTCATAACCCCGCACCCAGACCAGGCGGAACGATCCCAGGTTGTCCAGCGTTGGCACAGGGGCACTGCTCAAGCCCAAGGCCACGATCTCATCGAAGTCATAGTTCCAGCGCGGGTAGAACACCTGATGCCGCACTTCATTGAGGTAAGAACCCACCCAGGCGTCAGCCTCGCCGCGCTGAACCAGGCCAATTGAACGGGTATAGGGCACATGCTGGGCCTGCAACTGCACACCCGCGGGCTCAAAGACCAGGCGAAAAATGTCCCAGGCCATACCACTGCCATCGGCCTCGGTATGGCCTGGCCAGGTTTCCGCGGCAATCCGTACCTGCGTGGGCTCAGCCGCGCTGACCAGCGAACTGATCACGCTCATTACAGCCCCTAGCACCCAGCCCCAGCAGCGTCCCATCAACCGCGCCTCCCTTGTTACCAGCCCAGCGCAGCCGCCAATCCATTCGCCCAGCCCCAGACGATCAACTGCAGGGTCATCCAGGCAAATACCCCCGCCAGCACGTCGTCGAGCATGATGCCCACACCGCCGTGTACATGCCGGTCGACCCAGCGAATCGGCCAGGGTTTGAGGATGTCGAACACGCGAAACAGTAAAAAGCCTAGCAGCAGCCAGCCCCAGCCGTGAGGAACCAGCCAGAGGGTGATCCACATGCCGACCATTTCGTCCCAGACGATGCCTTCATGGTCGTGCACGCGCAGATCGTCGGCCACCTTGCCGCACAGCCAGAAGCCAAACAGCATGGTGACGCCCAGCATCAGCCAGTAACCCCAGTCTGGGAGCATCTGCCACAACGGGATAAACGGCAGGGCAACCAGCGAGCCCCAGGTGCCTGGCGCTTTCGGTAACGTGCCGGAACCAAAGCCGAAGGCCAGAAAATGCCAGGGATTGCGCCATACCGAAGGCGGCACGAACTCGGCGGGAACTTGTTTGGGATGATCAGTCACTGGCACTTCCAAAATGTTGATAACCACGCCGAGGCGGCTCTACAGGCTGACCCTGCGCGTCCAGCAGGGTCACCCCCTGGCCGGCGGCGACGCGGCCAATCACCTGCACCGGGAGACCGGCTAGCTGCATATCCGCCAGATGCTCAGGCGGCAGGGTAAAGGCCAGGCGGTAGTCATCACCACCGCTTAGCGCACATTGCAATGCTTCAATATCGCCAACCTGCGTCCGCAAGGCCTCGGATAGCGGCACCCGCGCCTGCTCAATCAACAACGCCACACCCGAAGCGGCGGCGATATGCCCACAATCGGCCAGCAGGCCGTCGGAGATGTCCAGCGCCGCACTGGCCTTGCCACGCAACGCCTGCCCCAACGCCAGCTGTGGCAATGGCGACCAGTAGCGCGCCAGCAATGCCGCGGCCTGCGCCGAATCAGCGCACTGCTGCCCCAGCACCAGCGGCAAGGCACCTGCCGCATCACCGAGCTCACCGCCGACACACAGCAGATCACCGGCCTGCGCGCCCTTGCGGGTCAGCGCCATACCGCTGGGCACACGCCCGAAAACCGTCAGGGTAAGACTCAATGGGCCACGGGTGGTGTCACCGCCGATCAGGCGAATGGCGCAACGCTGGGCCATCTGGTCCAGGCCACGGGCAAAGGCTTCCAGCCAGCGCGCTTGCGCGCTGGGCAAAGTCAGAGCCAGGGTAAAGCCGACAGGCGTAGCGCCCATGGCAGCCAGATCACTGACTGAAACGCCCAGCGCACGCTGGCCCAGCAGGAAAGGATCGGCAGAATCGGGAAAATGCACCCCGGCAACCAGGGTGTCGGTGGAGATTGCCAACTGCTCGCCAGCCGGCAACTCCAACAGGGCACAGTCATCACCTATGCCCAACGCCACACCTTCACCGACCTGCGCACAGGACGCAGCGGCGAAGAACTGACGGATAAGCTCGAACTCACCCATGAGATGGCAACGATCTGCTGCGCGTCGGCCCTGCTGCGTTAAAAGCAGACTCGGAATGCTCATGTGCTACAGCACACTCCGCGTCCTCGCCTGCTTTTGCCTTGCAGGACTCTAGCTCGCAAGATCGTAAATCAAGCATCCCAAAAGACCTTAACGCTTGTTGGCGCGAACTTCATCCGCGCGCAAACGCGGAGCCAGCTTGTCCAGCACGCCGTTGACAAATTTGTGCCCGTCGGTGGCGCCAAACACCTTAGCCAGTTCGATGCCTTCGTTGATCACCACACGATAGGGGATATCGATGCGGTTCTTCAGCTCGTAGGTCGACAGACGCAGGATCGACAGCTCAACCGGGTCGATCTCGTCCAGTGGACGGTCGAGCAGCGACTCGAACGCGCCATCGATCTCCGACTTCTGGCGTGGCACGCCATGCAGGATCTCGTGGAAGTAGGCACCGTCGACGGCGCTGAAATCGTTATCGACGCGGAACTGCGCTTCGATTTCGTTCAGCGACTGGCCAGCCATGTGCCAGGAATACAGCGCCTGCATGGCCAGGGAACGCGCCTGACGGCGCGCGAGGGTTTTGGTGCTGGGGGCTTTCGGGCCTTTCGGCGGCTGCCCGGTGCTGTCGTTCTGGCTCACTTGGCCTCCAACTGCGCCAGCAGGCTGACCATTTCCAGGGCCGACAGTGCGGCTTCGGCACCTTTGTTACCGGCCTTGGTGCCGGAACGCTCGATGGCTTGCTCGATGGAATCGACAGTTAGCACGCCGAAAGCGACTGGCACGCCGAACTCCATGGACACCTGGGCCAGGCCCTTGGTGCACTCACCGGCCACGTACTCGAAATGCGGGGTACCACCACGGATCACTGCGCCGAGGGCGATGATCGCGTCGTACTCGCTGCGCTGGGCGACTTTCTGCGCCACCAGCGGGATCTCGAATGCGCCTGGCGCACGGATGATGGTGATGTCACTTTCGCTCACGCCATGACGCACCAGGGCATCAACCGCGCCGCTTACCAGGCTTTCAACGACGAAACTGTTGAAGCGCCCAACGACCAGGGCAAAGCGGCCCTTGGGGGCGATAAAAGTACCTTCGATGGTCTTCAGGGTCATAGCGAATCTCGTCTGTATTAAAGAGCCGGGCCGCCAGCGGCGACCCTTGGGATTATTTAGAGGGCAGGTATTCTACAACTTCCAGGTCGAAACCGGATATTGCATTGAACTTCATTGGCGAGCTCATCAGGCGCATCTTGCGCACACCGAGGTCACGCAGAATCTGCGAGCCTGCACCCACGGTGCTGTAAGTTGCCGGACTGGCCGGCTGCTGGCGGCTAATCAGCGCCAACAGCTCCGGCCCGCTCAGCGGATTACCCAGCAACAGCACCACGCCACTGCCGGCCTTGGCCACTTCCGCCATTGCCGCGCGCATGCTCCAGCGCCCCGGCTGGTTGACCATGAACAGGTCGCGCAGCGGGTCCATGTTGTGCACCCGCACCAGGGTTGGCTCTTCGGCGCAGATGGTGCCCAGGGTCAACGCCATGTGCGCGGTGTTCTCAACGCCGTCGCGGTAGGTCACCAGGTTGAACTGACCCAGCTCGGTGTCCAGCGGCTGCTCGCTGATACGCTCGACCGTGCGTTCGTGGATCAGGCGGTAGTGGATCAGGTCGGCGATGGTGCCGATCTTCAGGCCGTGCAGCTCGGCGAAGGCTTCCAGCTCCGGGCGACGGGCCATGGTGCCGTCGTCGTTCATGATTTCGCAGATCACCCCGCTCGGCTCGAAGCCGCCCATGCGCGCCAGGTCGCAGGCCGCCTCGGTGTGGCCGGCACGCGCCAGCACGCCACCGGGCTGAGCCATCAACGGAAAGATATGACCAGGGCTGACGATATCCGCCGCCACCGCATTACGCGCCACGGCAGCCTGCACGGTGCGTGCGCGGTCAGCAGCGGAGATACCGGTGGTCACGCCTTCAGCCGCCTCGATGGAGACGGTGAATTTGGTGCCGAAACCCGAGCCGTTGCGCGGTGCCATCAGTGGCAGGTTGAGCAGCTCGCAGCGCTCGCGGGTCATGGGCATACAGATCAGGCCACGGGCGAAGCGCGCCATGAAGTTGATGTGCTCGGCAGTGACGCATTCGGAGGCGATGATGATGTCGCCTTCGTTCTCGCGGTCTTCGTCATCCATGAGGATGACCATCTTGCCGGCGCGGATGTCTTCGATCAGTTCTTCAGCGGTGTTGAGCGCCATCGGGCGTCTCCTCAATTATTCAGGTAGCCGTGTTCGGCGAGAAAGCTTGCGGTCAGGCCCGAGGCCTTGGGTTCGGCGGCCTTGTCACCGAGCAGCAGGCGCTCCAGGTAACGCGCCAGCAGGTCCACCTCGAGGTTGACCTTACGCCCGGCCTGGTAGTCGACCATGATGGTCTCGGCCAGCGTATGCGGCACGATGGTCAGCTCGAACTCGGCGCCATCGACCGCATTGACGGTCAGGCTGGTGCCGTCGACGGTGATCGAGCCCTTATGGGCGATGTACTTGGCCAGCTCACGCGGTGCGCGCACCTTGAATTGCACGGCACGGGCGTTATCGGCTCGGGAGACAATCTCGCCGACGCCGTCGACATGACCGCTGACCAGATGCCCGCCGAGGCGGCTGGTGGGCGTCAGGGCCTTTTCCAGGTTCACCGCGCTGCCGGGTTTGAGGTCGACGAAGGCGGTACGCGCCAGCGTCTCGCGGCTGACGTCGGCCCAGAAGCCGTCGCCGGGCAGTTCCACTGCGGTCAGGCACACGCCGTTGACGGCGATGCTGTCGCCGAGCTTGACGTCGCCCAGATCGAGTTTGCCGGTGGCCACATAGACGCGCACGTCGCCGCCTTTCGGGGTCATGGCGCGGATACTGCCGATGGCTTCGATTATGCCGGTGAACATACGCCCTCCGGTTTCACGTTGAAGATGGTGCTGAACAGCATGGACGAACTCCTGTTTTGGTCAAAAACAGGGCAATGCCGATCGATAGGGATTTCACGGACGCGCAAAAAGGCGCCCGTGGAGGGAATCCCGCTCTCTCTTTATCCGGACTATACCGTCGGCCCCGGAATCACACCGGGTCTGCTAGACCTCGCGCGGCAGGAGCCGTGGCGAGCGCTCGCGGGCTAGGTTCTGCGAACCATTACCGCCGGTGGGGAATCACACCCCGCCCTGAGAACGTTGGCTGCTTACGCAGCCGAGACGCGTTTTACCACAAATCGCCGCAGCCCTGCATCGGCAAATGACGCGCTGAATAGCCGCCCATCAAACGGCTGGCTGCGGTACCGCGATGATGCGCCAGTCTTCACCCACCGCGCGCATCTCGACAATCTTCAGCGCTGGCGCATCAGCCATGCGCGCCAGCGGCAGATCGAGTAACGGCCGCGCACTGGAGCCCAGCAGCTTGGGCGCGACAAACAGCTGGTACTCATCCACCAGGCCCAAGCGGGCAAACGCTCCGGCCAGACGTGGCCCGGCCTCCACCAGCACTTCGTTGGCACCACGCGCCGCCAACTCGACAAGCAGCTTGCGCAGGTCAACATGCCCGTTGCTGCCGGGTACGGCCAATAGTTCGTGCCCATCGTCCAGATAGCGATCCCGCGCAGACGCCGCCGCGCAGGTCGCCACCAATGCGGCGCCCGCTTGGAAGAACGGCACACTGAGCGGCACGCGCAAACGTCCATCGACCAGCACGCGTAATGGTGGCCGCGCCTGGGCCAAGGCACTGAGCTCAGCCCCCAGGCCCAACTCATCAGGGCGCACGGTCAACCGCGCATCATCGGCCAGCACCGTGTCGGCACCGGTCAGCACCACGCTGGAACGCGCACGCAGGCGCTGCACCGCGGCGCGCGCTGCCGGCCCGGTAATCCACTGGCTTTCGCCACTGGCCATGGCGGTGCGGCCATCCAGACTCATCGCCAGCTTGACCCGAACAAACGGCAGCCCCTGCTCCATGCGCTTGATAAAGCCGGCATTCAGCGCTCGCGCTTCGGCTTCCAGCACCCCGCTCTGCACCGCAATGCCGGCATGCATGAGACGCAGCAGGCCATCACCGCTGACCTGCGGATTGGGGTCCTGCATGGCCGCCACCACACGGGCAACACCGGCGTTGATCAACGCATCGGCACACGGCGGTGTGCGCCCATGGTGGCTGCAGGGTTCCAGGGTGACGTAAGCGGTGGCGCCGCGTGCCTTGTCGCCGGCCTGGCGCAGCGCATGCACTTCGGCATGCGGCTCGCCGGCACGGGCATGCCAGCCTTCGCCGACAACGCGGCCATCACGGACGATCACGCAGCCAACGCGCGGATTGGGGTGAGTGGAGTACAGGCCTTTACAGGCCAGTTCCAGCGCGCGCGCCATACAGGCGTGATCTGAAGTCATCATCAACCTTTGATGGGTTCGCGGGACAGTCGGTCGATTTCCTCGCGGAATTCGTTGAGGTCCTGAAAGCGCTTGTACACCGAGGCAAAGCGGATATAGGCCACTTCGTCGAGCTTCTGCAGCTCGCCCATCACCAGCTCACCCAGCACCAGCGACTTGATCTCGCGTTCACCGGTGGCGCGCAGCTTGTGCTTGATATGGGCAATCGCCGCTTCCAGGCGCTCGATACTCACCGGGCGTTTTTCCAGCGCCCGCTGCATACCGGCACGCAGCTTCTCCTCGTCGAACGGCTGGCGGCTGCCGTCCTGCTTGATCAGGCGTGGCATGACCAGCTCGGCAGTCTCGAAGGTGGTGAAGCGCTCCTCACAGGCCAGGCATTCACGCCGACGACGCACCTGCTCGCCCTCGGCAACCAGGCGCGAATCGATCACTTTGGTGTCATTGGCACCGCAGAAGGGACAGTGCATAAGTAAGGCCAGCCTTAGAACGAAGGTAGCCATGGTAGCGCATCCCGCAGGCAAGACAAGCCGCGGCCTTTGCGGTATACAGGCGGCCGTCCCCACAGCGGAGTTGCTCCCCCGATGAAAGCCCATGCCCCGTTTCGGCCGCTGATCTTCTTAAGCCTGCTAGCCCTGCTGAGCGCCTGCGCCAGCGACAGCCCGGCACCTGCTGCGCCCACCCCCGTTGCGCCGCCCGCAACGCCGAGCGAGCCCGCGCCATTGCCGGCTCATCAGCGCCAGTTGAGCGGCAGCCTGCTCAACGTACCCAACGCCGCCGATGTGGAACTGGCGCTGCTGGCGGTCGATCAACGCGGCCGGCCCCAGACGCTGATCGGCAGCATCCAGCTGCGTGGCAATGGTAATCCGCTGGCGTTTCACCTGCCCTTCAACCCGGAAACCTTCAACAAGCACAGCCGGGTTGAACTGCACGGCCGCGCCAACCAGGCCGGCCGGCTGATCCTGCGCCTGCCGCCGCAACCCATTGCCCGTGGCGAAACCCAAGCCCTCGGCGAACTGCGCCTGGTGCCTGCGCCGTGAGCGCTCCGGCTGCTCTGCAACAGGCCCTGAGCGCCCTGCTGGGTGATGCGCAACTGAGCGCGGAAACCCTGCCGGGCACGGCTATTCGTCTGTGGCTGATCGATGCCGATAACATGGACCGCGCCTTCAGCCCGGAAGAAACCCGGCGCATTCTCGAAGAACCGCCCTACTGGTGTTTCTGCTGGGCCAGCGGCCTGGTCCTGGCACGCTGGTTAGCCGAAAACCCGCAATGGGTGCGCGGCAAACGCGTGCTGGATTTCGGCGCGGGCTCTGGTGTGGCGGCGATTGCGGCGGCCAAGGCCGGCGCGCTGGAAGTGGTGGCCTGCGACCTCGACCCTCTGGCTATCGAAGCCTGCCGGGCGAATGCCGCGCTGAATGATGTGCAACTGAGCTACTCAACCGACTTTTTCGCCGAGGCGGATCGCTTCGACCTGATCATCGTCGCCGACGTGCTTTACGACCGCGCCAACCTGCCGCTGCTCGATCAATTTCTCAGCCGTGGCCGTGAAGCGTTGGTGGCGGACTCGCGGGTACGTGACTTTCAGCACCCGCTGTACCAGCGTCTGGGTATCCTCGAAGCTTGTACTTGGCCGGATCTGGCCGAACCGGCCGAGTTCCGCCACGTCAGCCTGTATCATGCACAGCGCACCTAGCGAGCGCAGCCCGGCAGCCCTTGTATCGCGCACCAAGCGCCCACACTAATCCGCTTAATCACCCGTCTTTCGAGAACCACCATGAGCGATTCGCCCTATATCTTCGACATCTCCGGCAGCGCCAGCTTCGAACAGCTGGTGATCGAAAACTCCTTCCAGAAGCCCGTCCTGGTGGATTTCTGGGCCGACTGGTGCGCGCCGTGCAAGGCACTGATGCCGCTGCTGGCGAAGATCACCGAGGAATACAACGGCGAGTTGCTGCTGGCCAAGGTCAACTGCGATATCGAACAGGACATCGTCGCCCGTTTCGGTATCCGCAGCCTGCCGACCGTGGTGCTGTTCAAGAATGGCCAGCCGGTGGACGGCTTTGCCGGGGCGCAACCAGAGTCGGCGATTCGCGAACTGCTCAAGCCCCACGTGGCCGAACCGGCGCCAGCTGCCGCCGACCCAATGGAAGCTGCCCAGGCACTGTTCAGCGAAGGCTGCTTTGCCGATGCCGAAGCCCTGCTCAAGGTGCTGCTGACGGAAAACAACGAACATGCCGCGGCGCTGATTCTCTACGCGCGCTGCCTGGCCGAACGTGGTGAATTGGGCGAAGCCGAAGCGGTGCTCGGCGCCGTCAAAGGCGATGAGCACAAACAGGCCTTGGCCGGTGCCCGCGCGCAGCTGACCTTCCTGCGCCTGGCCGGTGAGCTGCCGGATGTGGCCAGCCTGAAAACCCGCCTGGCGCAAAATGCCGACGATGATGAAGCAAGCTACCAACTGGCCATTCAGCAACTGGCGCGCCAGCACTACGAACCAGCGCTGGACGCCCTGCTCAAGCTGTTTATCCGCAATCGCAGCTACGCCGAGGGCGCAGCACACAAGACCCTGCTGCAAGTCTTCGACCTGCTGGGCAATGACCACCCGCTGGTCACCACCTACCGGCGCAAGCTGTATCAAGCGATTTACTAGACAGCCCCGCGCAGCTAAAGCCCCTTCCACGAGTGCAGCGATCCCTGTGGGAGGGGCTTTAGCCGCGACAGGTCAGATGATCGATATCTTGCCGTGCTGCGCCGGCACTTATTAACCAACCCAGTGATAGATCGGCGCATCCACGCCGGTTTCCATACGCACCTGCGCGCAATGGCGCAACCGCACCAGCAGACGCTTGCCCGCCGCCTCGCCACCCGCCAGCCCGGCCAGTTGCCCAAGCAGCTGCGGCCCGTCGATCTGCCCAGCCTGGCGTAACAGCTCCAGGGTGGTTTGCCACAGCGCATCATTGGCCACTGGCGCGGCAGCCGCTGCCGGCACAACGGGCGTTTCAAGGCTCACGTGCTGAGCCAGCAGTGCCCAGTCCTGCGCATCCAGCTCTACCGTCAGATCCACCGGCCAGGCGCCGATCTGCCCACGAATTCGCACCATTGCTCTGTCCTCAACTGATCAGCCGCCATGCTCCCATGTCCACTGCAGGCCGCCAAGCAAGGCTGGCCATGGGCGCCACAAAGTTGTTATAACGTAACAAGCACTAACTTCTGATCGGAGATCGCCATGCGCCGCCTGCTACTTGCCCTGCCGTTTGCCCTGCTGCCTCTTGCCACTGGTGTTGCCGCACACAGCCATGAACACGACCACGCGCATGATCACGCCGAACATGGCAGCCTGGATGCCCATGAGCACGGCGCCGCGCAACTCAACGTGGTGCTCGACGGCAAGGTGCTAGAACTGCAACTGGATAGCCCGGCGATGAACCTGGTTGGCTTCGAGCATGCCGCCAAAACTGACGCTGACAAAGCCAAGGTCGCCGCTACGCGCAGTCAGTTGGCAGAGCCACAGGCGCTGTTCGGCCTGAGCGCGGGTGATTGCCAGATCAGCAAGCAGGAGCTGGAGAGCCCGTTATTCGCCGACCATGCGGACACTCATAAACACAAGCACGACCACGACCACGACCACGAAACGTCCCATGACAGCGAGCACAGCGATATCCACGCGCACTACAGCCTCGACTGCCAGAAGCCTGAAGAATTGAAACAACTTAACCTCGGCGAGCTGTTCAAGCGCTTCCCCGCCACCGAGAAAATTCAGGTACAACTGATCGGCCCGAATGGCCAACAGGGCCTGGAGCTGACGCCCGCACAGCCGACCCTGAGTTTCTAACCACCTTTTTGCAGCAGAACGGCCGGGGTAACCCGGCCGCTTACTTTATGAGTGCAGCCCTGATCCACCTGTTCAACCTCGGCTTTGCCTGGCCCGGCCAACCCGAGTTGTTGGACATCGACACCTTCACCCTGCAACGCGGCGAAAGCCTGTTTCTCAAAGGCCCCAGCGGCAGCGGCAAAACCACCCTGCTCGGCCTGCTCGGCGGTGTACAGAAGCCCAATCGCGGCAGCATCCGCCTGCTCGATCAGGACCTGAGCACGCTGTCCGCCAGCGCCCGCGACCGTTTCCGCGTCGATCACACCGGCTATATCTTCCAGCAGTTCAACTTGCTGCCGTTTCTCTCGGTGCGCGAGAACGTCGAGCTGCCTTGTCATTTTTCCAAACTGCGCGCCAGCCGCGCCGTGCAGCGCCATGGCAGCGTGACCAAGGCCACCAACGCCCTGCTCGCCCACCTGGGCTTGCACCAGCCGGAGTTGCTGCAACGCCGCGCCGGTGATCTGTCGATCGGCCAGCAGCAGCGCGTGGCGGCGGCGCGTGCGCTGATCGGCCAGCCTGAGCTGGTGATCGCCGACGAACCCACCTCGGCGCTGGATGCGGATGCCCGCGAAGCCTTTCTCGAACTGCTGTTCGCCGAATGCCGCGAAGCGGGCTCCAGCCTGCTGTTTGTCAGCCACGACCAAAGCCTGGCGCGATTGTTCGACCGCAGCCTGTCGCTGGCAGAACTCAACCGCGCCACTCGCCTCGCGGAGATTTGACGATGTACCTACTGCGCCTCGCCCTGGCCAGCCTGGGCAACCGTCGCTTTACCGCCTGGCTGACGGTGTTCGCCATCGCGCTCTCTGTATGCCTGTTGCTCGCGGTGGAGCGGGTGCGCACCGAAGCCCGCGCCAGCTTTGCCAACACCATCAGCGGCACCGATCTGATTGTCGGCGCGCGCTCAGGTAGCGTGAACCTGCTGCTGTACTCGGTATTCCGCATCGGTAATGCCACCAACAATATCCGCTGGGACAGCTTCGAGCAGTTTGCCAATCACCGTCAGGTCAAATGGGCCATCCCGATCTCGTTGGGCGACTCGCACCGTGGCTATCGGGTAATGGGCACCAGCCCGGCGTATTTTGAACACTATCGCTATGCCCGCAGCCAACAACTGCAACTGAGCAGCGGCCGCGTCTTTGCCGATGAACCGTTTGAAGTGGTGCTTGGCGCGGAAGTGGCGCAAGCGCTCAACTACCAGCTCGATCAGGAACTGGTGCTGGCCCATGGCGTGGCCACCATCAGCCTGGTCAAGCATGACGACAAACCGTTCAAGGTGGTCGGCATCCTTGCCCGCACCGGCACGCCGGTGGACCGCACCCTGCATATCTCCCTGGCCGGCATGGAAGCCCTGCACGTCGACTGGCAGAACGGCATGCCGGCGCGTGGCGCAGCCAAAGTCAGTGCCGAGCAGGCGCGGGCCATGGACCTGCAACCCAAGCAGATAACCGCCTTTATGCTGGGTTTGAACAGCAAGATCGCCACCTTCAGCCTGCAACGGGAGATCAACGAATTTCGCGGTGAGCCGTTGCTGGCAATCCTTCCTGGCGTCGCGCTGCAGGAGCTGTGGAGCCTGATGGGCACCGCCGAGAAGGCGCTGTTCGTGGTCTCGCTGTTCGTCGTGCTGACGGGACTGATCGGCATGCTCACGGCGATTCTCACCAGCCTGAACGAGCGCCGCCGCGAGATGGCGATTCTGCGCTCGGTGGGTGCGCGGCCCTGGCACATCGCCAGTCTGCTGATCGTCGAAGCCTTTGCCCTGGCCCTGGCCGGCGTGTTGCTCGGTCTGCTGTTGCTGTACCTGGGCATTACCGGAGCGCAGGGCTATGTGCAGGCGAATTACGGACTGTACCTGCCGCTGAATCTGCCAACCCGCTATGAGTGGACGCTACTCGGCGCTATCCTGAGCGCCGCCCTGCTGATGGGCTGTGTACCGGCCTGGCGCGCGTACCGCCAATCCCTGGCCGATGGCTTATCGATCCGCTTATGAGGCTTTGCATGCACCGCTCCCTGCTCGCCACCCTGCTGCTCACCCTGGCCCTGCCGCTGGCTGCCGCCGAGGTGCGCGAGCTGACCTGGTCGGAAATGGTCCCGGCCGACGCACCACCACAAGTCACTGAGCCAGCACCGATCCACGACCTCTCGCAGCTGGCCGACGCCCTCGCCGGCTCACAGAATGAAGCAGGCCCAGCGGCCATGCAGCAATCCCCCGCTGCGCCAGTGGTAAAAGAGCTGGACGGCCAATCAGTCAAATTGCCGGGCTATATCGTGCCGCTGGATGTCACCGATGAAGGCCGAGTGACTGAGTTCCTGCTGGTGCCATACTTCGGCGCGTGTATCCATGTGCCACCACCGCCATCGAATCAGATCGTGCATGTCACCAGCGAACTGGGCGTGCTACTCGATGCGTTGTATCAGCCGTTCTGGATCGAAGGCCCGATAAAGGTCGAGCACGCCAGCAGCGAGCTGGCCGAAGCGGGATATCAGATGGAGGCGGAAAAGATCTATGCCTATGAGCTGCCGGATAGCTAAGACGCAGCGCCGCAACCAGGCAGAAAAAAGCCAGACCTAAGGTCTGGCTTTTTATTGGACGTAACCCGCCTCGATTAACCGGCGCTGGCAACCCGCTTGTCGCGCTGGTAGCTCAACTCGCTTTCCGCCCACTGCCGCCAGGCACGCACTTTGCTGCGTTCGGCACCGGCGCGCTCGGCCTTGGCCAGGGCGTCGAGCCCGGCTTGCCAGCGCGCCTGTTCCAGCTCCAGCTGGGCCAGGTGCAGCCAGTGCTTGGCACTGCCCGAGCGCTGCGCCAGTTCGCGGAATATCTGCGCCGACTTGCTGCGCTCACGCGCCTGCCACCAGAGCAACCCCAGACGTTCCTCACGGGCACTGGTGCGTGGCAACAAACCCTGATCGAGCATCCCGGCGAGCAACTTGGCGCCCTGCCAGGGTTGATCGGCCGCGCCAGCCAGCAACACCAGGTTATCCAACTCGCTTTCGCTGAAGCGCAGGCCCTTCTGGTAGGCGGCGCGCAGGGTCGCCAACGACTTGTCATGGCTGCCGCTCAGCTGCTGCAAGGCCGCAAGCTGACGCCAGCCCTGGGCATTATTCGGCTGACGCGCGAGTAATTGCCGCTGCCAGCGCTCGGCGGCTGGATAGCGTTTGACGTCCGCGTTTATTGCGACGAGAAACTGCAGCCAGCTGTCGGCGGCCTGCGGATTGGCCTGCACATAACGCTCGGCCAACGGCAGCGCCTTGGCCGGCTGATTAAGGCCCTGATAGGCCTGCACCAGCATCTGCAGCACTTCTTCACTGGCGGTGGCCTGCCCCGGCGCGAGCAGAGTCACGACCTGAGCGTAGCGACGCTCGACCAGATTCAGACGAGCCAGATTAAGGGTTTCCTCAGCCTGCAACTCGGCGTCCAGCTTGCCGCTCTTCAGCACCTTTTCCAGCAATTCGATGGCCTGAGCATTCTGCCCTTCGGCCCAGGCCAGATAACCCCGGCTGCGCCACAGCAACGCTTCTTCCAGGCTGCCTGGCGTGCCCTGGGCGCTATCCAGCGCACGGCGCGCAGCGGCGTAGTCGCCCTTCTTCTGCGCAGCCTGCGCGGTATCCAGCGCGCGAAATACGCCGGGATCAACGCTCTGCCCAGCGGCCTGCGCAGCACCAGCGCCACACAACGCGATCAGCAACAGTAGACGATACATATCAGCGACCTCCTTCCAGACGGAAGTACAGGGTTTTCACCGCTTCGCGGGCCACCGCCAGACCGCCCTCGGTGCGCGGCGCAAACCGCCAGCGCACCGCTGCACGGCGTGCTTCGCGCTCGAACACGTTCTGCGGGCTGGCTTCGATGACGCGCAGGTTTTCTACCGCACCAGCGCGGTTGATGGTGAACGCCAACTTCACATGCCCTTCGATACCGCGCTGCAGGGCGTAGCGCGGGTATTCCGGGCTGACATCGTTGAGCGGCATCACTTCACTTTCCGGGCCGCCGGGCTGACCACCAGCCTCACTAGGGGCGGGTGCACTGGGCGCCGCAGCACCCGCCGCCAGCCCCGTCAGGCTCGGGGTCGGCGCGCTGTTCACGGCGATGCCGGTGCTCAGGCTCGGCACCGGCAGATCCAACGCTGGCAGGTTGGCGCTCGGGGTGGCCGTCATCGGGGTAGGCGGCGTCGGCGTCTGCGGTGTTTGTGCTTGCGGTGGCTGCGGCGCTTGCTGACGAGTACGTGTTGCAGTATCGCTGGAGTCGCCATCCAGGCGCACGAAGTTGGCCACCGTCAGCGGCTCTTCACTTGGTTTGCTGCTGGGCGGCGCGACCATGTAAAGCATCAGGCCGAACAGCCCCAACGCCATCAGGCACGCGGCGAGGAATGACAGCGGCAAGCGCATCAGCGCGCTCCCGCCGTAGCCGCCAGGGCCACGTCATGCACACCGGCCAGGCGCGCCTGATCCATCACCTGCACCACCAGGCCGGTACGCGCATCCTGATCCGCCTGGACCACCACAGCGCCGTCCGGCTGGTCGACGCGCATGCGCTCGACGTGCGCACGCACGCTGCGTACATCGACGACTTTCTTGTCCATCCACACCTGTCCGTCGGCGGTGATGGCGATCAGGATATTGCCTTTGTCCTGCGGGCTGGCAGTTTCCGCCTGGGGCCGCTGCACTTCGACACCGGCTTCCTTGATAAAAGAGCTGGTGACGATAAAGAAGATCAGCATGATAAAGACCACGTCGAGCATCGGCGTCAGGTCGATGCCGGTGTCTTCGTCTTGCTGGTGGTGACGGCGCATTCTCATGTGTCGAATCTCAGTCGTGACGCAGCTGGTCAGCCAGCCGCTCCAAAGCCCGGCGGGCATCGCGTTCGAGGCGCGCCAGGCTGAACAATCCACTAATCGCCAAGACCATGCCGGCCATGGTCGGCAGAGTCGCCTGCCAGACGCCAGCGGCCATGCCGCGCGGGTTACCGGTGCCGTTGATGGCCAGCACGTCGAACACCGCGACCATGCCGCTGACCGTGCCGAGCAAGCCCAGCAGTGGGTACATCGCCACCAGGGTCTTGCTCAGGCGCAGCGGGCCGAGCAGGTGTTGCTGCGCCTGGGCCAACCAGGCACTGCGCACCGCGCGCTGCCAGTTGCCGGTGTCGTCGCTCAGCACCTGCTGCCAGGCCTGACGGCGCTCGGCCACCCACTCCGGAAACACCCGGCGCATGTACCAGAAGCGCTCGAACACCAGGGTCCAGAACACCACGCACAGCCCGGCCAACGCCCACATCACCACGCCACCAGCGCTCATGAAGTCGAGCAAGGCATGGCCGCTGTCCACCAGGCGCAACCACAGCGCCAGCCAATCAGTCACGACGCGGCGCCCCGGACAGGTGCAGGGCAATCAGCCCGGCGCTTTGCTGCTCCAGCAGCTGAATCAGGCCCTTGCTGCGACTGGCCAGCAGGGTGTGCAGGAACAGCAGCGGAATCGCCACCACCAGACCCAACACCGTGGTCACCAGCGCTTGCGAGATGCCGTCGGCCATCAGCCGCGAATCGCCGCCACCGCCCTGGGTAATCGCCTGGAAGGTGACGATCATCCCGGTCACGGTGCCGAGCAGACCGAGCAGCGGCGCCACCGCGCTAAGCAGCTTGAGCAGGCCCTGGCCTTTTTCCAGCGGTGGGGTTTCCTGCAGGATCGCCTCGTCGAGCTTCAGCTCCAGGGTTTCCAGATCCGCCAGCTGCGGCTTGGGACCCAGCACACCGATGATCCGACCCAGCGGGTTGTCGGCACGCGGTGCGCTCAAGTCATGCATCTGCGCGCTGACGCCACGGCCTACGCGGGTCAGGTAGACCATGCGCCAGGCGGCCAGCAGCAGACCGAAGGCACCGAGCAGGAGGATCACCCAGCCGACCAAGCCGCCCTGCTGGACGCGATCCCACAGACCTGGCTCGCGCTGCAACTGCGCCAGCAAGGTGCCGCGACTCGGGTCAACCGGCAGGCTGGCGACGGCATCTTTGCTGTCCAGATAATCCGCAACCTGGCCCAAGCCGGACGGCTGACGCGGCGGCGCCAGCAACTCGCCGGCATCGGCGTCATAACGCAGGAAGGCATCGGCGCCGTAAGCGGAGAACGCGCCGACCCGCAGTACATCCTGCGCATTGCGCGTGCCATCAGCCGCCACCACCGGCAGTTGCAGTTGCTCAACCCGGCCGCTGGCGGTCAGGTCTTCGAGCAGCAGCATCCAGTAGCCATCAAGGTCGGCGGCAGACGGCAGCGCGCGGCTTTCGGCCAGCGCCTTGAGGCGCGCCAGGCGCTCGGGGTATTGGGCGTTGAGCAGGCTGTCCTGCCATTGCCCGGCAACATCACCGGCGCTCTGACGAACCACGCCAAACAACTCGCCGAGGTGACCGGCGCGCTGGCTGAGGAGTTTTTCCTGCTCGGCCAATTCGGTTTCCTGGCGGTCAAACTCAGCCTTCAGTCGCTCTGCTTCGGCCTTCTGCGTAGCCAGGGCGCTGCGCGCAGTGGCCAGCAATTGGGCACGCTCACCGCGCTCGGCAATAAAGGCCTGCTCGCGGCTTTGCATGGCGCTGACTTCAGCCGCGCGCTCAGTGCGAATACGTTGCAGCAGTTGGTCCGGACTCAGTGGTTCGGCAGCGCCAGCCAGGGCGGGCAGCAGGGCCAGGGTAAAGGCGAGAACGCGACGAGTCATGGCTTGGCCTCCAGCGCCAGGGTCTTCACGGGCAGGTCAAGCACGGCCGGGGCCTGCTCCTGGCGGGCAATCGCAATGGCTTGGCGCAACGGCCGCCGGGCGCTGCCGTCAAGTAGCTGCCAGCTGCGGGTTTGCGGGTTCCACCAGCCACTTTCATGGCCATCGAGAGTCTGGAAATACAGCATCACACGACCCAACCGAAGGAACTCGACGCTGCGCGACATGCCTTCACTCGGCAACTCACCACGCCAAGCTTCCAGGGTGCGGCCGTAGTCGCTCTCTACCTGGTAGGCCTCAAGAATGCGCCGGTATTTCTCGGCCAGGCTGACATCCGCACGCGGCAGTAGATCCTGCAGCTGAGCCAGACGATCACTGCGCTCATCCGGCAGGAACGGCAGGTCAGCTGCGATAAACTCGCCCAGCACCTCGACCATACGACGCATCTGCGGCGTTACCGCCTCCTGAGTGCGCTCAATCCCATCCAGCTGCTGTTGATAGCCGGCCAACTCCTTGCGCTGCGCTGCCACCAGCTCGCGCAACTGAGTGTTATAACCTTGCAAAGCTTCGGCCTGCTGCAAGGCATTGCGATACTCGGTGAGCATCTCCCGGCTGGCGTCATCGAGTTGCTCGATGCGCGCCTGCGAGGCCTTGGCATCGGCGGCCAGTTGCTGACTTTCATCCAGCGCGGCATCCAGAGGGGTCGCCGCGAGCGGCGCACTGGCCAGAACCAGAGCGACTGCCAGCAGGCGCTTCGGCAGAGGGATCATGGGGCATTCCTTGTTAAGAGAACGTACATAAAGAGAACTATTATCAACTTCATCATTATCACTAAGCAACCCAGACATGCCGGCGATTAGCCATGGCGAGTCTCGCCCTGTACGCGTCAAGCGACCGTTGAAGCAACACACACGTGATGAGACAAGGCTGCGGCAAGGCGCCAGCCGAATCAGGCTAGGGGCTGGGCAATCAGCCTTGCGGAGAGGCGCGAGGGTTGGCGGATGGCCATAAATAGCGCGGAGGGACGTGCAGGCAGAGGGGTAACGACAAGCGCAGAGCTCGACCGCGACGTTGCATCCAGGCCAAGGCAAACAACAGCGTCATGCCCAATGCCATGCCGCTGCACAGCGGACAACCGAAACTCGCCGCCCCGCCCAATGGCTCGGCCATCGACGCCGGTTCACCACTGCCGACACTGCTGTCCGCACAGATCAGCGCCTCCAGGCCGCTAAGCTGCAGGCCTGCCATCTGCCCATGGGCAATGCCACAGGCAAACAGATTGAACAGGACGCAGGCATACAGCATCCAGGCGATCAAAGCGCGGGGTTGGCGGGTCATCGTCATGCGGCAACTCTAGGGGCATGTCCATTCGCGCGCAAGACACTCGCACACCAGCGCAAAGGCGCAACACACGGATTATTTTGATAGCAAGCTACTTTATTGAGCTGGATCAACAGTCGATTTTCCACACCCCCTAACATCGTACTCAGCCAATACGAACCGATGCTTTATGGGAGTCCATCATGCGTACATCTCTGTTTACTGCCTCACTGCTGGCCCTGGCCATTGCCGCCCCACTGGCGCATGCGCACCAGGCTGGCGACATCATCGTGCGCGCCGGTGCCATCACCGTTGACCCGCAGGAAAGCAGCAGCGACATCTGGGTCGGCGCACTGGGTACCGATGTAGCCGGCACCAAGGCCACCCTGGACAGTGACACCCAGTTGGGCCTGAACTTCGCCTACATGCTGACCAACAACATCGGCATTGAGCTGCTGGCAGCCACCCCGTTCAGCCATGACGTCGGCGTGAAAGGCATGCCGGGCGGCTTTGCTGGCCTCAACGGCAAACTGGGCAGCCTCAAACACCTGCCGCCGACCCTGAGCGTGGTGTACTACCCGCTGGATGCCAGTTCGGCCTTCCAGCCCTATGTCGGCGCAGGCATCAACTACACCTGGTTCTTCGACACCAAGCTGAGCAGCGAAGCGGAAGGTAAAGGTTTCAGCGGCCTGGACATGAAGGACTCCTGGGGCCTGGCCGCACAGGTAGGCATGGACTACATGCTGACTGACAACATCATGCTCAACGCCCAGGTGCGCTACATCGACATCGAAACCACCGGCACCACCAACATTCTCGGCGACAAGGTCAAGGTTGATGTGGACGTGGACCCGTTCGTTTACATGGTTGGCCTAGGCTACAAGTTCTAAGCCCTCAGGCATAAAAAACCGGCCCTCGCGGCCGGTTTTTTTATGGCGTCACACACTCAGCCTTGCGTCAGCAGACGGCGCAACCCTTCGCGCATGGGGGTCGCCGCAGGCAGTTGATAATGTGCCTGCAAACGCTGGTTGTCAGCCCGCGAATGACGAATATCGCCGGCGCGCGACGCCTGGTAACTCACGGCCGGCAAGCCACCACACAGTTCACCGAGTTGCGCGAGCAACTGATTGAGGCTAACCGCATGATTCCAGCCAACGTTCACCGCGCCCTCCACGACTTGCGGCGCAGCCAGCGCCTGAGTCAGCAGCGCGACTAAGTCTTCGATATAGAAGAAGTCACGGGTCTGCTCGCCGTCGCCGAATACGCTGATCGGCAACCCCTGCTGCACGCGCTGAGTGAAGATGCTGATCACCCCGGAGTACGGCGAAGAGGGGTCCTGGCGTGGGCCGAAGATATTGAAGAAACGAAAGATCGCCGGCTCCAGGCCATGCTGGCGGCGATAGAAATCCAGGTAATGCTCACTGGCCAGCTTGTCCGCCGCATAGGGCGTCAGCGGTGCTTTGGGCGTGGCTTCATCAATCGCCAAACCTTCACCGTTGTTGCCATACACCGCCGCGCTGGAGGCAAATAGCACGCGCTTGACGCCATGCAGGCGCATCGCCTCACAGATGTTCAAGGTGCCAACAAAGTTGCTCTGATGAGTCGCCACCGGATCATCCACAGAGGCCTGCACCGAGGCTACGGCCGCCAGATGCGCCACGGCCGAGCAGCCGGAAACCGCTTGCGCGACCTGGGCTGCATCGGCCACATCGCCCTGGATAAACTGCAACTGCGGGTTATCCAGCGGCAAATTGGCCAGCTTGCCCATCGACAGGTTATCCAGCACGCGCACGTGGTGACCTTGCGCCAGCAGCGCATCGACCAGGTGCGAGCCGATAAAGCCGGCACCACCGGTCACCAGAACAGGGCGCGAATCAGACATGGCGGTAATAACGATCCAGTAGGCTCGGCAGCCCCGAGCGCCAGGCACGCGGTTTGATACCGAAGGTATGCAGAATTTTCTTGCACGACAGCACGGCATGCTGCGGCTCTTCAGCGGCATCGGGCCGCGCGCTGTGCGCCTGCGGGCTCACTTCATCGACCAGGTTGCTGCGGAAGTTGCGTGCCTCGCTGAGCACCGCCTGGCCCAGTGCCAGCGAGGTGGTCGCCTCATGGCCACCGTAGTGATAAGTGCCCCACAGCGGCGTCTGGCAATCCAGCTGCTTGAGTACGGCGAGAATCACCCGCGCGGCATCATCGACCGGGGTCGGATTACCGCGCCGGTCATCAGCCAGCAACAGCGGCTCATCATGCGCGGCACGGGTGAGAAAACGCCCGAGCAAGCCATTGGCGCTGTCATCCAGCAACCAGCCGAAGCGCAGCAGCACATGCCGCGGACAAATCGCCCGCACACGCTGCTCAAAGCGCCACAACGCCTGCCCACGCACACCCAGTGGCACCGGCTCTTCCTTCTCGCTGTAGGCAGTCGCACGCGAACCATCGAAGACGCGGTAGCTGGACGGTTGCAGCAGGCGGATCTGGTGATGCTGACAGAGCTCGGCCAAGCGTTCGACGGCACGCTCCTGGGCAGCAAACTGCGCCTCGCTGACCACT
This sequence comes from Pseudomonas cimarronensis, assembly GCF_049331905.1. Lineage (GTDB taxonomy): Bacteria > Pseudomonadota > Gammaproteobacteria > Pseudomonadales > Pseudomonadaceae > Aquipseudomonas. The sequence goes on from NZ_CP186283.1 coordinate 4,174,116, forward strand.
TCGGCCTGGAACCAGTCGAAATAGTAGGCAAGGTTGATCAGGGCATCGGGACGGGTGTCATCGAGCAACTGGGTCAGACTGGCGGGATCCCAGCCTGACTCCGGCGGTTTCGGCGCGAGAAAACCAATGTCTTCTTCGGCGCCGAGACGGATCAAGGCCTGGCCCAACGCATTACCGCCACCCAGCAGCATCAGCCGCATACGCATGATAGAGCGCTAACTCAGCGAATCAGAACGGGATATCGTCATCAAAACTGTCGAAATCTGCAGCTGGCTGAGGCGCCTGCTGCGGCGCAGGACGCGGGGCCGACTGCTGCTCACGCTGCGGCGCAGGGCGCTGTTGACGAGGCGCGGAATCGCCACCGGCGTTGTCCGGACGACCACCGAGCAGCTGCATGGTGCCCTGCATGTCGACAATGATTTCGGTGGTGTAGCGCTTGATGCCGTCCTTTTCCCACTCGCGGGTTTGCAGTTTGCCTTCGATGTACACCTGCGAACCTTTACGCAGGTATTCGCCGGCGATCTCGGCAACCTTGCCGAACAGCGACACACGGTGCCACTCGGTTTTCTCGACCTTCTGGCCGGTCTGCTTGTCAGTCCACTGCTCGCTGGTCGCCAGGCTCAGGTTGGTAACCGCGTTGCCGCTCGGCAGGTAGCGGGTTTCCGGGTCCTGTCCGCAGGTACCGACCAGAATGACTTTGTTAACCCCACGGGCCATAACGTTCTCCTAGGCTTTCAGCACGCCACCGGCGCCGGCTCTATGAGGCGCTCAAGGGACGTGCGGTCCAATTGTTGGGTATCCACTTTGATATAGATGGCCGCTTCATCGCGCACCACTACGGCATCCGCCACTCCGGGCACAGCCTGTAAACGCTCGGCCAACCCCGTCTCTTGCAAGGCCGCAGCTGAAAGCGGCAGACGCAGGCTGGTGACATACGGCGGTTCGCGCATAGTAACAGCAAAGGCCAGCCAAAAAAGCGCCAGCAGGGCACAGCCCGCAAACACGCCCGACAGGCTGTAGTGCTGATACAGCCAGCCGCCAAGAATGCCGCCAATGGCGGCCCCAAGGAACTGGCTGGTGGAGTAAACGCCCATCGCCGTACCCTTGCCGCCGGCCGGTGCAACCTTGCTGACCAGTGACGGCAGCGAAGCCTCCAGCAGGTTGAACGCGGTAAAAAACACCACAGTGCCAAGCACCAGGGCACGCAAACTGCTACCGAACCACCAGAAGAACAGCTCACACAGCAGCAGCACACTGACCGCGCCGAGCAGCACCTGTTTCATCCGACGCTTTTTCTCGCCGTAGATGATAAACGGCACCATGCCGAAGAAACCCACTAGTAGCGCGGTCAGGTAGACCCACCAATGCTCTTCCTTGGCCAGCCCGCCCTGCTGCACCAGCGCCAATGGCAAGGCAATAAAGCTGGCCATCAGAATCGCGTGCAGCACCAGAATGCCGAAGTCCAGGCGCAGCAGATCGACATGCTTGAGCGTCGGCCACAACGCCTGCCTGGCCACACCCGACTCGCGATGCTGCAATGGCCCGGCAGAACCCGGCACCATACCAGCAACGATAACGATACCGAGCAGCGCCATCGCAGCCGTGGCAAGAAACAGCCCGGACAGACCAAAAGCGCGGGTCAGCAATGGGCCAACCACCATCGCCACGGCAAACGACAAACCGATGCTCATACCGATCATGGCCATGGCCTTGGTGCGGTGTTGTTCACGGGTCAGATCGGAGAGCAGCGCCATCACCGCAGCGGAAATTGCCCCGGCGCCCTGCAGAATGCGCCCCGCGATCACTCCATAAATCGAATCGGCATTGGCCGCCAGCAGGCTGCCGGCTGCGAAGATCAGCAGCCCGACATAGATCACCGGCCGTCGGCCCATGCGATCACTGAGCATGCCAAACGGAATCTGCAGAAAAGCCTGTGTCAGGCCGTAGGCACCAATGGCCAGGCCGATCAGCGCCGGCGTACTGCCTTGCAAGTCCATGCCATAGGTTGCCAGTACCGGCAGCACCATAAACATACCGAGCATGCGAAATGCGAACACCAGCGCCAGGCCACCGGCAGCGCGGGTTTCACTGCCGCTCATGCGCTCGTTGTGCGGATCGTGCATGGAAAACGCCCTGTCGAAATAGGCGGCGATTCTAGCAGCACCAATGGTTACGGCACAGCAGTGACGCTTTGCCGCGCCCGCCTTCGGGCCCGTATACTCGGTGGTTTTCCGCCCGCCATGCGAGGCCGTTGTTTGTGGACAAGATTCTGATTCGGGGTGCTCGCACCCACAACCTGAAAAACATCGACCTGACCCTGCCACGCGACAAGCTGATCGTGATCACCGGCCTGTCCGGCTCCGGCAAGTCATCCCTGGCCTTCGACACGCTCTACGCCGAGGGTCAGCGCCGCTACGTGGAATCCCTGTCGGCCTACGCCCGGCAGTTCCTGTCGATGATGGAGAAGCCTGACGTCGACACCATCGAGGGCCTCTCCCCGGCCATCTCCATCGAGCAGAAGTCGACCTCGCACAACCCGCGCTCGACCGTCGGCACCATCACCGAGATCTACGACTATCTGCGCCTGCTCTACGCCCGCGCTGGTATTCCGCGCTGCCCGGATCATGACCTGCCGCTGGAAGCGCAGACCGTCAGCCAGATGGTCGATCAGGTACTGGCCCTGCCCGAGGGCAGCAAGCTGATGCTGCTGGCCCCGGTGATTCGTGAACGCAAAGGCGAACACCTGGCTGTCTTCGACGAACTGCGCGCCCAGGGCTTCGTCCGCGTGCGGGTCAACGGCAAACTTTACGAGCTGGACGAACTGCCCAAGCTCGACAAGCAGAAGAAGCACAGCATCGATGCCGTGGTCGACCGCTTCAAAGCCCGCGGCGACTTACAGCAGCGCCTGGCCGAATCGTTCGAGACCGCCCTGAAGCTGGCCGACGGCCTGGCGCTGATCGCGCCCATGGAGGGTGAGGAAGGCGAAGAGATCATTTTCTCTGCACGTTTTGCCTGCCCGGTGTGCGGCCATTCGATCAGCGAACTGGAACCCAAGCTGTTCTCCTTCAACAACCCGGCCGGCGCCTGCCCGACCTGCGACGGCTTGGGCGTTAAGCAATTCTTCGATACCAAGCGCCTGGTCAATGGAGAGCTGACCCTGGCCGAGGGCGCGATTCGCGGCTGGGACCGACGTAACGTCTACTACTTCCAAATGCTCGGCTCGTTGGCCGCGCATTACGGCTTCAGCCTGGAAGTACCGTTCGATGAACTCAGCGCCGAACACCAGAAGTGCATCCTGTTCGGCAGCGGCACGCAGAACGTCGACTTCAAGTACCTGAATGACCGTGGCGACATCGTCAAACGCTCGCACCCCTTCGAGGGCATCGTGCCCAACCTGGAACGGCGCTACCGCGAAACCGAATCCACCAGCGTGCGTGAAGAGCTGGCCAAGTTCCTCAGCACCCAGCCCTGCCCGGATTGCCGTGGCACCCGCCTGCGCCGAGAAGCGCGGCACGTGTGGGTCGGCGAGAAGACCCTACCGGCAGTCAGCGGCCTGCCGATTGGCGACGCCACCGAGTATTTCGGCAGTCTCAGCCTGCCTGGCCGCCGCGGCGAGATCGCCGAGAAGATTCTCAAGGAAATCCGCGAGCGCCTGCAGTTTCTGGTCAACGTCGGCCTCGACTACCTGACCCTCGACCGCAGCGCCGACACCCTGTCCGGCGGCGAAGCGCAGCGTATCCGTTTGGCCAGCCAGATCGGCGCTGGCCTGGTCGGCGTGATGTATATCCTCGACGAGCCTTCTATCGGCCTGCATCAACGCGACAACGAACGCCTGCTCGGCACCCTCAAACACTTGCGCGATATCGGCAACACAGTGATCGTGGTCGAGCACGACGAAGATGCCATCCGTCTGGCCGACTACGTGGTGGATATAGGCCCTGGCGCCGGCGTGCATGGCGGGCAGATTGTCGCCCAGGGCACCGCCGCTGAAGTGATGGCGCATCCGGACTCGCTGACCGGCAAATACCTCTCCGGACGGGTGAAGATCGAAGTTCCGGCCAAGCGCACACCACGCGACAAGAAACTCTCGCTGAAGATCAAGGGCGCGCGCGGCAACAACCTGCGTAACGTCGACCTGGAAATTCCGATTGGCCTGCTAACCTGCGTAACCGGCGTGTCCGGCTCGGGCAAGTCGACGCTGATCAACAACACCCTGTTCCCGCTCAGCGCCACCGCACTGAACGGCGCCACCACCCTGGAAGCCGCTGCCCACGACAGCATCGACGGGCTACAGCACCTGGATAAGGTGGTCGATATCGACCAGAGCCCGATCGGCCGCACTCCGCGTTCGAACCCGGCAACGTATACCGGCCTGTTCACCCCGATCCGCGAGCTGTTTGCCGGCGTGCCTGAGTCGCGGTCACGCGGTTACGGCCCAGGCCGCTTTAGCTTCAACGTCAAGGGCGGTCGCTGCGAGGCCTGCCAGGGCGATGGCCTGATCAAGGTGGAGATGCACTTCCTCCCGGACATCTACGTGCCCTGCGACGTGTGCAAGAGCAAACGCTACAACCGCGAAACCCTGGAAGTGAAATACAAGGGCAAGAACATCACCGAAGTGCTCGACATGACCATCGAAGAGGCACGTGCCTTCTTCGATGCCGTACCGGCCCTGGCGCGCAAGCTGCAAACGCTGATGGATGTCGGTCTGTCCTATATCAAGCTGGGCCAGTCGGCGACCACCCTGTCCGGCGGCGAAGCACAGCGGGTCAAGCTGTCCCGCGAGCTGTCCAAGCGCGATACCGGCAAAACCCTGTATATCCTCGATGAGCCCACCACCGGCCTGCACTTCGCTGATATCCAGCAACTGCTCGAGGTGCTGCACCGCCTGCGCGACCACGGCAACACCGTGGTGGTGATCGAACACAACCTGGACGTGATCAAGACTGCCGACTGGCTGGTGGATCTTGGCCCGGAAGGCGGCTCCAAAGGCGGCCAGATCATCGCCGTCGGCACGCCGGAAGAAGTCGCCGAGATGCCGCAGTCGCATACCGGCTACTTCCTCAAGCCGCTGCTGGAACGTGACCGGGCGTAACCGCGCGCACAACAAAAAGCCCCGCACATGCGGGGCTTTTTTATGACAACAGGCTGACTTACATCTGCGTCTGCAGGTAATTCTCCAACCCCAACTTGTCGATCAGGCCCAACTGAATCTCCAGCCAGTAGGCGTGATCCTCTTCGGTATCCTTCAGCTGCACCAGCAGAATGTCGCGGGTCTGGTAATCCTGATGCTGCTCGCACAGAGCAATGCCTTTGCTCAGCGCTGCCCGCACGTGGTACTCCAACGCCAGATCGAGCTTGAGCATTTCCGGTACGGTTTGGCCAAAACGGAAGCTGTCGGGAACCATATCCGGCGTGCCCTCGAGAAACAGAATGCGTTTGAGGATGGCATCAGCGTGCTGAGTCTCCTCCTCCATTTCATGGTTGATCCGCTCGTAGAGCTTGCTGAAGCCCCAGTCCTCATACAGACGCGAATGCACGAAATACTGATCACGCGCGGCCAGCTCGCCCTTGAGCAGCACCTTCAGGTAATCGATGACGTCAACATGGCCTTTCATGGGCGGTTTCCTTAGCAAGCGACAAACAAAGGTTAATGCTGGCTGGCCGCAGCCAATGGGTCAAGCGCACTGAATGCAGCCAGCCTTGCTGCAGGCATAAAAAAACCGGGCCAAGGCCCGGTTTTTTCATACAACCTACGACTTACTCAGCGTCTACAGCTGCACCAGCGACCGGACGGTCAACCAGTTCAACATAGGCCATTGGAGCATTGTCGCCAGCGCGGAAACCGCACTTGAGGATACGCAGGTAACCGCCCTGACGGGTGGCGTAGCGCTTGCCCAGGTCGTTGAACAGCTTGCCGACGATGGCTTTCGAACGAGTACGGTCGAAGGCCAGACGACGGTTAGCAACGCTGTCTTCTTTAGCCAGAGTGATCAGCGGCTCGGCAACGCGACGCAGCTCTTTGGCTTTCGGCAGAGTAGTTTTGATCAGCTCATGCTCGAACAGCGATACCGCCATGTTCTGGAACATGGCCTTGCGGTGTGCGCTGGTGCGGCTGAGGTGACGGCCACTTTTACGATGACGCATGGTTCAATTCCTTACCAAACTCACGTTCGGTGATGATGACGATCAGGCAGTCGCCTTATCGTCTTTCTTCAGACTTGCCGGCGGCCAGTTGTCGAGGCGCATACCGAGGGACAGACCGCGAGAGGCCAGAACATCCTTGATTTCGGTCAGGGATTTCTTGCCCAGGTTCGGGGTTTTCAACAGTTCTACTTCGGTGCGCTGAATCAGATCACCGATGTAGTAAATGTTTTCTGCCTTAAGGCAGTTAGCCGAACGCACAGTCAGTTCCAGGTCATCAACCGGACGGAGGAGGATCGGATCGATCTCATCTTCCTGCTCGATAACAACAGGCTCACTGTCACCTTTGAGGTCGACGAACGCAGCCAACTGCTGTTGCAGGATGGTAGCGGCGCGGCGAATAGCCTCTTCAGGATCCAGAGTACCGTTGGTCTCCAGGTCAATAACCAGCTTGTCCAGGTTGGTACGCTGCTCAACACGAGCGTTTTCCACCACGTACGACACACGGCGTACCGGGCTGAACGAAGCATCCAGCTGCAAGCGACCAATGCTGCGGCTTTCATCTTCATCGCTCTGACGAGCATCAGCCGGCTCATAGCCGCGACCACGAGCTATGGTGAGCTTCATGTTCAGCGCGCCAGTGGAAGCCAGGTTGGCGATTACGTGGTCGCCATTGACGATTTCGACATCGTGATCCAGCTGAATATCGGCAGCGGTAACTACGCCCGAGCCCTTCTTCGCCAGAGTCAGAGTCACTTCGTCACGACCGTGCAGTTTGACAGCCAGACCTTTCAGGTTGAGCAGGATTTCAATGACGTCTTCCTGAACACCTTCGATGGCGGAGTACTCATGGAGTACGCCGTCAATCTCGGCCTCGACTACTGCACAGCCAGGCATGGAGGACAACAGGATGCGACGCAGCGCGTTGCCCAGGGTATGGCCAAAACCACGCTCGAGAGGCTCGAGGGTGATCTTCGCACGGGTCGAACTGACCACCTGCACATCAATGTGACGGGGGGTCAGGAACTCATTTACCGAAATCTGCATGGATGCACCTATTTTCTAGCCCTTACTTGGAGTAGAGCTCGACAATCAGGCTTTCGTTGATGTCAGCGGAGAGATCACTGCGAGCCGGGACGCTTTTGAACACGCCAGACTTTTTCTCAGTGTCTACATCTACCCATTCAACGCGGCCACGCTGGGCACACAGCTCAAGAGCTTGAACAATGCGCAGCTGATTCTTCGATTTCTCGCGGACTGCAACGACGTCACCAGCTTTAACCTGGTAGGACGGGACGTTAACAGTTTTACCGTTTACGCTGATCGACTTGTGCGATACCAGCTGACGGGATTCAGCGCGGGTAGCACCAAAGCCCATGCGATAAACCACGTTATCCAGACGGCACTCAAGCAGTTGCAGCAGGTTCTCACCAGTAGCGCCTTTCTTGCCGGCAGCTTCTTTGTAATAACCGCTGAATTGACGCTCAAGCACACCGTAGATACGACGAACTTTTTGCTTCTCACGCAGCTGGGTGCCGTAGTCGGACTGACGGCCACGGCGCTGGCCGTGAATACCTGGGGCTGCTTCGATGTTGCACTTCGATTCCAGAGCGCGAACGCCGCTTTTCAGGAAAAGATCAGTGCCTTCACGACGAGACAGTTTGCATTTGGGACCAATGTAACGAGCCATTTCTCACTGTCTCCTGATTACACGCGACGCTTCTTCGAAGGACGGCACCCGTTGTGCGGGATTGGCGTCACATCGGTGATGCTGGCGATCTTGTAACCGCAGCCGTTCAAAGCACGGACAGCGGACTCACGACCCGGACCGGGACCCTTGACGTTAACGTCGAGGTTCTTCAGGCCGTATTCCAGCGCAGCTTGACCAGCACGCTCAGCAGCCACCTGGGCAGCGAACGGGGTGCTTTTACGCGAGCCGCGGAAACCCGAACCACCCGAGGTAGCCCAGGACAGAGCGTTGCCCTGACGGTCAGTAATGGTCACGATTGTGTTGTTGAAAGAAGCGTGGATGTGGGCGATGCCATCAACCACCGTCTTTTTGACTTTTTTACGAGTACGAGCAGCAGGTTTTGCCATGACTAGATTCCTGTCGATGCGCGAATGCGATTACTTGCGGATCGGCTTACGCGGGCCCTTGCGGGTACGCGCGTTGGTCTTGGTACGCTGACCGCGAACCGGCAGACCACGACGATGACGCAGGCCGCGGTAGCAACCCAGGTCCATCAAGCGCTTGATTTTCATGTTCACTTCACGACGCAGGTCGCCTTCGGTATTCACCTTGGCCACTTCGCCACGCAGCTGCTCGATCTGCTCGTCAGAGAGATCTTTGATTTTTGCCGCCGGGTTTACACCGGTAGCAGCACAGATTTTCTGTGCAGTAGTGCGACCAACACCATAGATGTAGGTCAGCGAGATAACAGTGTGCTTGTTATCCGGAATGTTAACGCCTGCAATACGGGCCATTCAGTGGAACTCCAATTGACAGCTACCTACGCCCCGGAAGCCAAGAAATAGGGCGCGAGATATTAACGCTGTAATAACAAATAATCAACCCGGCAGCGCACTAGCTGCCGGGCTTGTAACGCTCAATCACACTCAGCCTTGGCGCTGTTTGTGACGCGGTTCCGCGCTGCAAATCACTCGCACAACACCTTCACGGCGAATAATTTTGCAGTTACGGCACAGCTTTTTCACCGATGCACGAACTTTCATCACCAACTCCTCGAACCTTATGGACTTCAGCGCAGCATGCCGCTGCCGTAGCCCTTCAGGTTGGCTTTCTTCATCAGGGATTCGTACTGGTGCGAAACGAGGTGCGATTGTACTTGCGACATAAAGTCCATAACAACCACGACCACGATCAGCAACGAGGTCCCGCCAAGATAGAACGGTACGTTGGCAGCCACCACCAAGAACTGGGGCAACAAGCATACGGCCGTCATGTACAGAGCACCGAACATGGTCAAGCGGGTCAACACGCCATCGATATAGCGCGCCGATTGCTCACCGGGACGGATACCCGGAATAAAGGCACCGGACTTCTTCAGGTTTTCCGCTACGTCTTTCGGGTTGAACATCAGGGCTGTGTAGAAGAAGCAGAAGAAAACAATCCCCGCACTAAACAGCAAAATGTTCAACGGCTGACCAGGAGCGATAGCCTGTGAAATATCCTGCAGCCAGCCCATACCTTCGGACTGACCAAACCAGGCACCCAGCGAAGCCGGGAATAACAGAAGGCTGCTGGCGAAAATAGCCGGGATAACCCCCGCCATGTTCACCTTCAACGGCAAGTGGCTGGTCTGCGCAGCGAAGACCTTACGACCCTGCTGACGCTTGGCATAGTGCACCGCAATGCGACGCTGACCACGCTCAATGAACACCACGAAACCGATAATCGCTACTGCCAGCAAACCGATGGCGATCAGGGCAAAGATATTGATATCACCCTGGCGAGCAGACTCGAAAGACTGCCCGATCGCCGACGGCAGACCGGCCACGATGCCTGCAAAGATCAGCATCGAAATACCGTTGCCAACACCACGCTCGGTGATTTGCTCGCCCAGCCACATCATGAACATTGCACCCGCCACAAAAGTGGTGACTGCAACGAAGTGGAAGCCGAAATCAACCGAAAACGCTACGCCCTGACTGGCCAGACCGACGGACATGCCGACAGCTTGGACAATAGCCAAGACGAGGGTGCCGTAGCGGGTGTACTGGCTAATCTTGCGACGGCCAGCTTCACCTTCCTTCTTCAACTGCTCCAGCTGCGGGCTGACAGCGGTCATGAGCTGCATGATGATCGACGCCGAAATGTACGGCATGATCCCCAGTGCAAAAATACTCATACGCTCCAGCGCGCCGCCGGAAAACATGTTGAACAAGCTAAGAATGGTCCCCTCATTCTGTCGAAACAGGTCCGCCAGCCGATCAGGGTTGATACCTGGAACCGGGATGTGTGCACCTATCCGATAGACGATGATCGCCATGAACAGAAAGCGCAAACGAGCCCAGAGCTCGGATAACCCGCCATTGCTGAGCGCTGAGAGAGCACCTTGCTTAGCCATTTATTCCTCGAACTTACCGCCAGCTGCTTCGATAGCCGCGCGCGCACCTTTGGTGGCGGCGATACCTTTAAGGGTGACCGCTTGAGTAACTTCACCGGACAGCATGACTTTCACACGCTGAACGTTTTGGTTAATCAGGTTGGCATCCTTCAGCGACTGCAGAGTAACAATGCCGCCTTCGATTTTATTCAGCTCGGAAGTACGCACTTCTGCGCGGTCCATAGCCTTCAAAGAAACGAAACCGAACTTAGGCAGACGACGGTGCAGAGGCTGCTGGCCGCCCTCGAAACCCGGAGCAATGGTGCCACCGGAACGGGAGGTCTGACCTTTGTGACCACGGCCACCAGTCTTACCCAAACCGCTACCGATACCACGGCCCGGACGGTGCTTCTCGCGACGGGAACCCGGCGCAGGACTCAAATCGTTCAGGTACATGTATTAACCCTCCACACGGAGAAGGTAGTAAGCCTTGTTAATCATGCCGCGGTTTTCCGGAGTATCCAGAACTTCCACGGTGTGATTGATGCGACGCAGGCCGAGGCCTTTAACGCAGGCTTTATGGTTGGCCAGACGGCCATTGGTGCTCTTGATCAGAGTCACTTTGACGGTATTAGCCATGATTAGAGAATCTCCTCGACGCTCTTGCCACGCTTGGCCGCAACAGACACTGGGGATTGCATGGCTTTCAAACCTTTGAAAGTGGCGTAAACCACGTTCACTGGGTTAGTCGAGCCGTAGCATTTAGCCAGAACGTTCTGCACGCCAGCCACTTCCAGAACAGCACGCATGGCGCCGCCGGCGATGATACCGGTACCTTCGGAAGCAGGCTGCATGTACACCTTGGAAGCGCCGTGAGCGGACTTCATTGCGTACTGCAGAGTGGTGCCGTTCAGATCAACCTGGATCATGTTGCGACGCGCAGCTTCCATCGCTTTCTGGATGGCAGCAGGCACTTCACGGGACTTACCACGGCCGAAACCGACGCGACCCTTACCATCACCTACCACGGTCAACGCGGTGAAAGTGAAGATACGGCCACCCTTAACGGTCTTGGCAACGCGGTTAACCTGTACCAGCTTCTCGATATAGCCTTCGTCGCGCTTTTGGTCGTTATTTGCCATAACTTAGAACTCCAGCCCGCCTTCACGAGCAGCATCAGCCAGCGCCTTGACGCGGCCGTGGTACTTGAAGCCAGAACGGTCGAATGCAACCTGAGTTACACCAGCGGCTTTCGCACGCTCGGCAACCAGCTCACCAACTTTCTTGGCCGCGTCAACGTTGCCAGTGGCGCCGTCACGCAGTGCTTTGTCCAAGGTAGAGGCGCTGGCCAGAACCTTGCTGCCGTCGGCCGAAATGACCTGGGCATAGATGTGCTGCGAAGAGCGATACACGCACAGACGCACGGCTTCGAGCTCGTGCATTTTCAGGCGTGCTTTGCGAGCGCGACGCAGTCGAGTAACTTTTTTGTCGGTCATTTGCTATGCCCTACTTCTTCTTGGCTTCTTTACGGCGGACGACTTCGTCTGCGTAACGAACACCTTTGCCCTTGTAAGGTTCAGGACGACGGAAATCACGAATTTCCGCAGCGACCTGACCAACCAGTTGCTTGTCGACACCCTTGATCAGGATCTCGGTCTGGTTCGGGGTTTCAGCCACTACACCTTCCGGCAACTCATAGTCGATCGGATGGGAGAAGCCGAGAGCGAGGTTCAGCACCTGACCTTTGGCTTGCGCTTTGTAACCAACACCAACCAGCTGCAGCTTACGCTCGAAGCCTGCGCTAACACCGATCACCATGTTGTTGACCAGAGCGCGAGTGGTACCGGCCATTGCACGAGTCTGCTGATCGCCATTGCGAGCAGCGAAACGCAGCTCACCAGCTTCCTGCAGGACTTCAACGGACGAGTGAACATTCAGTTCGAGAGTGCCCTTGGCACCCTTTACCGAAAGCTGTTGGCCGGTGAGCTTGACCTCAACACCAGCTGGCAGCTTAACGGGGTTCTTAGCAACGCGAGACATGCTTATCCCCCCTTAGAACACTGTGCAGAGCACTTCGCCGCCGACACCGGCAGCGCGCGCAGCGCGGTCCGTCATCACACCCTTGTTGGTGGAGACGATGGAGACACCGAGACCGCCACGAACTTTCGGCAGATCATCGACGGATTTGTACTGGCGAAGGCCTGGACGGCTCACGCGCTTAACTTCTTCGATAACCGGACGGCCTTCGAAGTATTTCAGCTCGATGGACAGCTGCGGCTTAACTTCACCGCTGATCTGATAACCCGCAATATAACCTTCGTCTTTCAGAACTTTGGCTACAGCCACCTTCAACGTGGAAGACGGCATGCTTACGACGGACTTTTCAGCCATCTGGGCATTACGGATACGAGTTAGCATGTCCGCTAACGGGTCCTGCATACTCATGGGCTAGACGCTCCTGATACAAAAAGAATTAGCCTTGCGGCTACAGTCGCTGAGAATTCTGGGAAATTTGACCCAGGCTCAGGCGAGCCGAGCATTCTAGAGACTGATCAAAAATGAATCAAGCCCCAAAGGGGCCTGATTCACACATAAGACAAAGCCGGCACTGGGCCGGCTTTGTTTTTTACCAGCTGGCTTTAACCAGACCTGGTACATCACCACGCATTGCAGCTTCACGCAGCTTGATACGCGACAGACCGAACTTGCGGAATACGCCGTGCGGACGACCGGTAATGCGGCAACGGTTACGCAGGCGCGAAGCGCTGGCGTCACGCGGCTGCTTCTGCAGAGCAACTTGAGCTTCCCAACGGGCTTCCGGACTGGTGTTCGGATTGGCGATGGTAGCTTTCAGCTCGGCACGCTTTTTGGCGTACTTGGCTACCGTTTGCTGACGCTTCAGCTCGCGGTTTTTCATGCTGGTTTTAGCCATGATCCAACTCCAATCAGTTGCGGAACGGGAAGTTGAAAGCACGCAGCAGAGCGCGGCCTTCATCATCGTTACGGGCAGTGGTGGTCAGGGTAATGTCCAGACCACGCAGGGCATCGATCTTGTCGTAGTCGATTTCCGGGAAGATGATCTGCTCTTTAACGCCCATGCTGTAGTTGCCACGACCATCGAAGGACTTGGCATTCAGGCCGCGGAAGTCACGCACGCGCGGCAGGGAGATGGACAGCAGACGATCCAGGAACTCGTACATACGCTCACGGCGCAGAGTCACTTTAACGCCAATCGGCCAGCCCTCACGAACCTTGAAGCCTGCAATCGACTTACGGGCATGAGTCACAACGACTTTCTGACCGGTGATCTTTTCCAGGTCGGCAACTGCGTGCTCGATGACTTTCTTGTCACCGATCGCTTCGCCCAGGCCCATGTTCAGGGTGATCTTGGTGATGCGCGGAACTTCCATCACGTTGGCGAGCTTAAGTTCTTCCTTAAGCTTCGGCGCGATTTCTTTCCGGTAAATCTCTTTTAGTCGTGCCATGGTCTTCTACCTAGCAGTGTTCAAGCATCAACCGCTTTTTGGGTCGACTTGAAGACACGAATTTTTTTACCGTCTTCGATTTTGAAGCCAACGCGATCAGCCTTGTTGGTTTCGCCATTGAAGATGGCCACGTTAGAAGCGTGCAGAGGCGCTTCTTTCTCGACGATACCGCCCTGAACGCCCGACATCGGGTTCGGCTTGGTATGGCGCTTCACCAGGTTGACCCCACCAACGACCAGACGGTCGTCAGCGAGAACCTTGAGCACCTTGCCACGCTTACCTTTGTCTTTGCCGGCGATCACGATGATCTCGTCGTCACGACGAATCTTTTGCATGTCGGATCTCCTTAGAGCACTTCAGGTGCGAGCGAGACGATCTTCATGAACTTCTCAGAGCGAAGTTCACGAGTCACTGGCCCAAAAATACGGGTGCCGATCGGCTCTTGCTTGTTGTTCAGCAGAACAGCAGCGTTGCCATCGAAGCGGATGATCGAGCCATCAGGGCGACGAACGCCGTGACGCGTGCGGACTACAACAGCAGTCATCACTTGGCCTTTCTTCACCTTGCCGCGCGGAATTGCTTCCTTGACGGTCACTTTGATGATGTCGCCGATGCCAGCGTAGCGGCGATGCGAGCCACCCAGCACCTTGATGCACATAACGCGACGAGCACCGCTGTTGTCAGCGACGTCGAGCATGGATTGAGTCTGAATCATATAATTTCTCCGACCCTTAGCCCTTAGACTTCCACTGCGCGTTCGAGGATCTCAACCAGCGCCCAAGACTTAGTCTTGGCAACAGGACGAGTTTCGCGAATGGAAACTTTGTCACCGATCTTGCTCTGGTTGGTTTCGTCGTGCGCGTGCAGCTTGGTCGAACGCTTGACATATTTGCCGTAGATCGGGTGCTTAACGCGACGCTCGATCAGTACGGTGATGGTCTTGTCCATCTTGTCGCTGACGACACGGCCGGTCAGCGTACGGACTGTTTTTTCGGCTTCAGCCATGATCACTTACCTGCCTGCTGGTTGAGCACAGTTTTCACACGAGCGATATCGCGCTTAACTTGCGAGAGCAGGTGAGACTGCCCCAACTGGCCAGTTGCTTTCTGCATACGCAGATTGAACTGGTCGCGCAGCAGGCCGAGCAGTTGCTCGTTCAGCTGCTGTGCTGATTTTTCACGAAGTTCATTCGCTTTCATCACATCACCGTCCGCTTAACAAAAGTGGTGGCGAGCGGCAGCTTTGCAGCAGCCAGGGCAAATGCCTCACGCGCCAACTCTTCGGAAACGCCTTCGATCTCGTACAGGACTTTGCCTGGCTGGATCTGGGCTACCCAATATTCAACGCTACCCTTCCCTTTACCCATCCGCACTTCAAGAGGCTTCTTGGAGATCGGCTTGTCCGGGAAAACGCGAATCCAGATTTTCCCGCCACGCTTAACGTGACGAGTCAGAGCACGACGAGCGGACTCAATCTGACGGGCGGTGAGACGACCGCGGGCAACAGACTTCAGCGCAAACTCGCCGAAGCTGACTTTGCTACCGCGCTGAGCCAGACCACGGTTGTGGCCGGTCATCTGCTTGCGGAACTTCGTACGCTTTGGTTGCAACATTTTGCGTACTCCTTACTTAGCAGCTTTTTTACGAGGCGCAGGTGCTTGCGGTTTCAGTTCTTCTTTAAGGCCACCAATCACTTCGCCTTTGAAGATCCAAACCTTGACACCGATCACACCGTAAGTGGTGTGCGCTTCGTACGTGGCATAGTCGATATCGGCACGCAGGGTGTGCAACGGCACACGACCTTCGCGATACCATTCGGTACGTGCAATTTCAGCACCGCCGAGACGACCGCTCACTTGGATTTTGATGCCCTTGGCACCAATACGCATGGCGTTCTGTACAGCGCGCTTCATGGCGCGACGGAACATCACGCGACGCTCCAGCTGCTGAGCTACGCTCTGCGCAACCAGCATACCGTCGAGCTCCGGCTTGCGGATCTCTTCGATATTGATGTGCACAGGCACACCCATTTGCTTGGTCAGGTCCTGACGCAGTTTCTCAACGTCCTCACCTTTCTTCCCGATAACGATACCTGGACGAGCGGTGTGGATGGTGATGCGTGCGGTTTGAGCCGGGCGAGCAATGTCGATACGGCTTACGGACGCGCTTTTTAGTTTGTCTTGGAGATACTCACGCACCTTCAGATCAGCGAACAAATAGTCCGCATAAGTCCGACCGTCTGCGTACCAGACGGAGGTGTGCTCCTTGACGATTCCCAGGCGGATGCCAACGGGATGTACTTTCTGACCCATCTGATCGACTCCGTTACTTGTCCGCAACCTTGACAGTGATATGGCAAGACCGCTTGACGATGCGATCAGCGCGGCCTTTGGCACGCGGCATGATGCGCTTAAGCGAACGCCCTTCGTTGACGAAAACGGTGCTGACTTTCAGGTCATCAACGTCTGCGCCTTCGTTGTGCTCGGCGTTGGCTACAGCCGACTCCAGCACTTTCTTCATGATTTCCGCGGCTTTCTTGCTACTGAAAGCCAGCAGGTTGAGCGCTTCGCCCACCTTCTTCCCGCGGATCTGGTCGGCGACCAAGCGGGCTTTCTGGGCGGAGATGCGAGCGCCCGACAACTTAGCGGCTACTTCCATTTCCTTACCCCTTAACGCTTGGCTTTCTTGTCAGCCACGTGCCCACGATAGGTACGAGTGCCGGCAAATTCGCCCAGTTTGTGGCCGACCATGTCTTCGTTCACGAGAACTGGGACATGTTGACGACCGTTATGCACAGCAATGGTCAGACCGACCATTTGTGGCAGGATCATCGAGCGACGCGACCAGGTTTTCACTGGCTTGCGATCGTTCTTTTCCACCGCCACTTCGATCTTCTTCAGTAGGTGAAGATCAATAAAAGGACCTTTTTTCAGAGAACGTGGCACTGTCGTATCCCTCTATTTACTTGCGACGACGGACGATCATGTTGTCGGTGCGTTTGTTACCACGAGTCTTCGCGCCCTTCGTCGGGAAGCCCCATGGAGACACCGGATGACGACCACCAGAGGTACGACCTTCACCACCACCGTGTGGGTGGTCAACCGGGTTCATGGCAACACCACGAACGGTTGGGCGAACGCCACGCCAGCGCTTAGCACCCGCTTTACCCAGCGAACGCAGGCTGTGCTCGGAGTTCGAGACTTCGCCCAGGGTCGCACGGCACTCAGCCAGTACTTTACGCATTTCACCGGAACGCAGACGCAGGGTCACGTAGACACCTTCACGCGCAATCAGCTGAGCCGAAGCACCAGCGGAACGAGCGATCTGAGCACCTTTACCCGGCTTCAGTTCGATACCGTGAACAGTGCTACCAACTGGAATATTGCGCAGTTGCAGACTGTTGCCCGGCTTGATCGGAGCCATGATGCCAGCTACCAGCTGATCGCCAGCACTCACGCCTTTAGGGGCGATGATGTAGCGACGCTCGCCGTCTGCATACATCAGCAGAGCGATGTGTGCGGTACGGTTCGGATCGTATTCGATACGCTCAACAGTGGCTGGAATGCCATCTTTGTCGTTGCGACGGAAATCGACCAGACGGTAATGCTGCTTATGGCCACCACCGATATGACGGGTGGTGATACGACCATTGTTGTTACGACCGCCAGACTTCGACTTCTTCTCGAGCAGCGGAGCGTAAGGAGCGCCTTTATGCAGCTCCTGATTGACCACCTTGACCACGAAACGGCGGCCTGCGGAAGTCGGTTTGCACTTAACGATTGCCATGATGCACCCCTTCCTTACTCAGCACTGCTGGCGAAATCGAGATCCTGGCCTGGCTGAAGCGAAATGATCGCTTTCTTCCAGTCGTTACGCTTGCCCAGACCGCGAGCATTGCGCTTAGTCTTACCGAGAACATTCACGGTATTGACAGCAGCAACATTCACGCCGAACAGGCTTTCGACGGCCTTCTTGATTTCCAGCTTGGTTGCATCGGTTGCAACCTTGAAAACGAACTGACTTTTCTTGTCAGCGAGAACCGTGGCCTTCTCGGAGATGTGCGGGCCAAGCAGCACTTTAAATACGCGTTCCTGGTTCATCCCAGCAGCTCCTCGAATTTCTTCACGGCAGAAACGGTGACCAGCACCTTCTCGTACGCGATCAGACTGACCGGATCGGAACCTTGAACGTCGCGAACATCAACGTGCGGCAGGTTACGAGCAGCCAGGTACAGATTCTCATCAACGGCATCGGACACGATCAGCACATCGGTCAGACCCATGCCATTCAACTTGCCCAACAGTTCTTTGGTTTTCGGAGCTTCAACGCTGAAGTCTTCGACAACAACCAGACGATCAGTACGAACCAGCTCAGCAAGAATCGAACGGATAGCCGCGCGATACATCTTCTTGTTCAGCTTTTGATCGTGGTTCTGTGGACGAGCTGCGAAGGTCACACCACCGCCACGCCAGATCGGACCACGGCTGGTACCAGCACGAGCACGACCAGTGCCCTTCTGACGCCACGGACGCTTACCGCCACCGGATACGTCGGAACGGGTCTTTTGTTGCTTGCTGCCCTGACGGCCGCCGGCCATGTAGGCCACAACAGCTTGGTGAACCAGGGTCTCGTTGTACGCGCCGCCAAAAGTGGCTTCGGATACTTCGATCGCTTGAGCGCCATTTACATTTAATTGCATGTCAGCTTCCCCTTAACCGCGAGCCTTGGCTGCCGGACGGACAACCAGGTTGCCGCCAGTAGCGCCAGGAACGGCACCCTTGACCAGCAGCAGGTTGCGTTCAGCATCGACGCGCACTACTTCCAGGGACTGCACAGTCACGCGCTCAGCACCCATGTGACCGGACATTTTCTTGCCCTTGAATACGCGACCCGGAGTCTGGCACTGGCCAATGGAACCCGGAACACGGTGGGACACGGAGTTACCGTGAGTGTTGTCTTGGCCGCGGAAGTTCCAACGCTTGATGGTACCGGCAAAGCCTTTACCCTTGGACTGACCAGTCACGTCGACCAGTTGACCAGCTTGGAAAATTTCAGCGTTGATCAGATCACCAGCCTGGTATTCGCCGTCTTCGAGACGGAACTCCAGAACGGTACGACCTGCCGCAACGTTCGCCTTAGCGAAGTGACCGGCTTGCGCCTTGCTGACACGAGAAGCACGACGCTCACCGACAGTGACTTGCACTGCACGATAGCCATCGGACTCTTCAGTTTTGAACTGAGTGACGCGATTCGGCTCGATCTCAATGACCGTAACCGGAATGGAGACACCTTCTTCGGTGAAAATACGGGTCATGCCCGCTTTTCGACCGACTACACCAATAGTCATGTTGTAACCTCATGAGTGTACGGGGCTTTCACCCGCTATGGCCGCCCATTTCAGAGCGTTACACGACTAAAACCTAAACGGTTTTAGCCGAGGCTGATCTGCACTTCCACGCCAGCCGCAAGGTCGAGCTTCATCAGCGCGTCAACGGTTTTATCCGTTGGCTGGACGATGTCCAGAACACGCTTATGAGTACGGATCTCGTACTGATCACGCGCGTCTTTGTTGACGTGCGGGGAAGTCAGTACAGTGAACCGCTCTTTGCGGGTAGGCAGAGGAATCGGACCACGCACCTGAGCACCAGTACGTTTCGCGGTTTCCACGATTTCCTGGGTTGATTGATCGATCAGGCGATGGTCAAAAGCCTTCAACCGAATACGGATTTGTTGGTTTTGCATTTTGACCTCAGATTCCAAGCTGCTATTCCCAACGGACGCAATACGCCCGTTAAAAGGAGGCGTGATTCTATAGACGCCCCTAGCAGGTGTCAACCCAATAAAAAAGCCCCCGCAAGCGGGGGCTTCTTTTCAAATCATCACTTACGCGATGATTTTGGCTACGACGCCGGCGCCGACGGTACGACCGCCTTCACGAATGGCGAAACGCAGACCTTCTTCCATTGCAATGGTCTTGATCAGGGTAACGGTCATTTGCACGTTATCACCTGGCATTACCATCTCAACGCCTTCCGGCAGTTCGCAGTTACCGGTTACGTCAGTAGTACGGAAGTAGAACTGAGGACGGTAGCCTTTGAAGAACGGAGTGTGACGACCGCCTTCTTCTTTGCTCAGCACATACACTTCTGCAGTGAAGGTGGTGTGCGGCTTGACCGAACCCGGCTTGACCAGAACCTGGCCACGCTCAACGTCGTCACGCTTGGTGCCGCGCAGCAGAACGCCGCAGTTCTCGCCAGCACGACCTTCGTCGAGCAGCTTGCGGAACATTTCAACGCCGGTGCAGGTGGTCTTGGTGGTGTCACGCAGACCAACGATCTCGATTTCTTCCTGAATCTTGACGATACCACGCTCGATACGGCCAGTTACCACAGTACCGCGACCGGAGATCGAGAACACGTCTTCGATTGGCATCAGGAACGGTTTGTCGATAGCACGAACCGGCTCTGGGATGTAGGTATCCAGAGTTTCCACCAGCTTCTTAACAGCAGTGGTGCCCATTTCGTTGGTGTCTTCGCCGTTCAGCGCCATCAGCGCGGAGCCGATGATGATCGGAGTGTCGTCGCCCGGGAAATCGTAAGTGCTGAGCAGGTCACGCACTTCCATTTCAACCAGTTCCAGCAGCTCAGCGTCGTCAACCATGTCAGCCTTGTTCAGGAAGACAACGATGTACGGAACGCCTACCTGACGGGACAGCAGGATGTGCTCGCGAGTTTGCGGCATCGGACCATCAGCGGCCGAGCAAACCAGGATAGCGCCGTCCATCTGGGCAGCACCGGTGATCATGTTCTTCACATAGTCGGCGTGACCCGGGCAGTCAACGTGCGCGTAGTGACGAATGTTGGAATCGTACTCTACGTGCGCAGTGTTGATGGTGATACCACGAGCCTTCTCTTCCGGAGCGCTGTCGATCTTGTCGAAGTCAACACGAGCCGAACCGAATACTTCGGAGCAGACGCGAGTCAGAGCAGCAGTCAGAGTGGTTTTACCGTGGTCAACGTGACCGATGGTGCCTACGTTGACGTGCGGTTTGTTACGTTCAAATTTTTCTTTAGCCACGACAATTAACTCCTTGCCTAAAGGGCTGAATCAGCCTTGTTTTTTAACCAGAGCTTCAACGATGTTCGCCGGAGCTTCGGAGTATTTGGAGAATTCCATGGAGTAGCTTGCGCGACCCTGAGACATGGAACGGACGTCGGTCGCGTAACCGAACATCTCACCCAGCGGAACCTCAGCACGGATCACTTTGCCCGATACCGAATCTTCCATACCCTGGATCAGACCACGACGACGGTTCAGGTCACCCATCACGTCACCCATGTAGTCCTCAGGGGTTACTACTTCCACCTTCATGATCGGCTCAAGCACAACACCGCCACCCTTCTGGGCCAGCTGCTTGGTCGCCATGGAAGCCGCCACCTTGAACGCCATCTCGTTGGAGTCGACGTCGTGGTAGGAACCATCGAACACGGTTGCCTTCAGGCCGATCAGCGGATAGCCGGCAACAACGCCGTTCTTCATCTGCTCTTCGATACCCTTCTGGATCGCCGGGATGTATTCCTTCGGAACCACACCACCTACGACTTCGTTGACGAAAACCAGACCTTCCTGGCCTTCATCAGCAGGCGCGAAGCGAATCCAGC
Organism: Pseudomonas cimarronensis; assembly: GCF_049331905.1. Classification (GTDB taxonomy): domain Bacteria; phylum Pseudomonadota; class Gammaproteobacteria; order Pseudomonadales; family Pseudomonadaceae; genus Aquipseudomonas. The sequence goes on from NZ_CP186283.1 coordinate 4,195,469, forward strand.
AATGACCGAACTGGCCACGACCACCGGATTGACGCACGAACTTGCCTTCGATTTCGCAGTTCTTGGTGATTTTCTCGCGGTAGGAAACCTGAGGCTTACCAATGTTGGCCTCAACGTTGAACTCGCGCTTCATGCGGTCAACGAGGATGTCCAGGTGCAGCTCACCCATACCGGAGATGATGGTCTGACCGGTTTCTTCGTCAGTCTTGACGCGGAACGACGGGTCTTCCTGAGCCAGTTTGCCCAGAGCAATACCCATCTTCTCCTGGTCAGCCTTGGTTTTCGGCTCTACAGCCACCGAAATTACCGGCTCCGGGAAGTCCATACGCTCAAGGATGATCGGCTTCTCGATCGAGCACAGAGTGTCACCAGTGGTGACGTCCTTCATGCCAATCAGAGCAGCGATATCGCCTGCACGTACTTCTTTGATTTCATCACGCTGGTTGGCGTGCATCTGCACCATACGACCAACGCGCTCTTTCTTGCCCTTGACCGAGTTGATCACGGAGTCACCGGAGCTCAGGAAGCCCGAGTAAACGCGAACAAAGGTCAGCGTACCGACGAATGGATCGGTGGCAATTTTGAAGGCCAGAGCGGAGAACGGCTCTGCGTCGTCAGCATGACGCTCATCGTAGTCAGCGTCGACCAGCGTTTCTTTCGGCTTGTCGATGATGTCCGGATGAATACCCTTGATCGCAGGGATCTCGGTAGGAGCCGGCAGGAAGTCGATAACAGCATCGAGCACCAGCGGAACACCCTTGTTCTTGAACGACGAACCGCAGACAGCCGGAACGATCTCGCTGGCCAAGGTGCGCGCACGCAGGCCTGCCTTGATCTCTTCGACAGTCAACTCACCTTCTTCAAGGTATTTGTTCATCAGCTCTTCGCTGGCTTCGGCAGCAGCTTCAACCATGTTGGAGCGCCACTCTTCAGCCAACTCCAGCATATCTGCAGGAATTTCTTCCTCGCGATACGTGGTGCCTTTGTCGTCATCGTTCCAGTAGATAGCCTTCATCTTGATCAGATCGATCTGACCTTCGAAGTTCTCTTCAGCACCGATAGCCAACTGAACCGGAACCGGGGTGTGACCCAGGCGGTTCTTGATCTGGCCGATTACGCGCAGGAAGTTGGCGCCCGCACGGTCCATCTTGTTCACGTAAACAACACGCGGAACGCCGTACTTGTTGGCTTGACGCCATACGGTTTCGGACTGCGGCTCAACGCCGGAAGTACCACAGAACACCACAACTGCGCCGTCGAGTACACGCAGCGAACGCTCTACTTCAATGGTGAAGTCTACGTGGCCGGGGGTATCGATAACGTTTACGCGGTAGTTGTCGTACTGACCACGCGAACCTTTCCAGAAGGTGGTTACAGCAGCGGAGGTAATGGTGATACCACGCTCCTGCTCCTGCACCATCCAGTCGGTAGTTGCCGCGCCGTCATGCACCTCACCCATCTTGTGGCTGAGACCTGTGTAGAACAGGATCCGCTCGGTAGTGGTGGTCTTGCCCGCATCAACGTGCGCACAGATACCAATATTACGGTAGCGGTTAATCGGTGTAGTACGAGCCATAAAGCCCTCGCAAATATTGAGATGCCAGATTTAGAAGCGGTAGTGCGAGAAAGCCTTGTTGGCTTCTGCCATGCGGTGCACGTCTTCACGCTTCTTAACTGCAGCACCTTTGCCTTCTGCAGCATCCAACAGCTCGCCCGCCAAACGCAGGGCCATGGATTTCTCGCCACGCTTACGGGCGAAATCTACCAGCCAGCGCATGGCAAGAGCGTTACGACGGGACGGACGAACTTCGACCGGAACCTGGTAAGTAGCACCGCCTACACGGCGCGACTTCACTTCGACCAGCGGAGCGATGGCGTCGAGAGCTTTCTCGAAGATTTCCAGGGGATCGCTGTTCTTACGCTCTTTAACCTTGTCCAGGGCGCCATAAACGATACGCTCGGCAACGGCTTTCTTGCCGCTTTCCATTACGTGGTTCATGAACTTGGCCAGGATTTGGCTTCCGTATTTTGGATCGTCAAGCACTTCGCGCTTGGCTGCTACACGACGTCTTGGCATTTGATAAGCCCTCAAACGGTCTTCAGGTTAGCCCGGGACTGCACCCTGAGGTGGATGCCCGACCTTACTCTTATCGACTCAGAAAAATAGAAACTCGCAATTCAGTACAGCGCGCCGATTACTTCGGACGCTTGGTACCGTACTTCGAACGACCCTGCTTACGGTCTTTAACGCCGGAGGTATCCAGCGAACCGCGCACGGTGTGGTAACGCACACCTGGCAAGTCTTTTACACGGCCGCCGCGAATCAGAACGACGCTGTGCTCTTGCAGGTTGTGGCCTTCACCGCCGATGTACGAGGAAACCTCGAAACCGTTGGTCAGGCGTACACGGCAAACTTTACGCAGTGCCGAGTTAGGTTTTTTCGGCGTAGTGGTATACACGCGAGTGCACACACCACGACGCTGCGGGCAGTTCTGCAGCGCAGGCACGTCGGATTTCTCGACGATACGCTTACGCGGCTGACGTACCAGCTGGTTGATAGTTGCCATCTTAAGCTCCACTGTTGTCTTGCGACGCTATTGCCCTACAAACAAAATGGCAGAGCACGTGCCCTGCCAAATTTAGGGGTGCATGAGTCTAAAGAGACTCACCGCCCCAGTCAAGACAAAGCCCCGCTAGCGAGCTGGCGGGGCTTTGCACTTAATTACCGCTGGAGTTCAGCGCTTCGGTCAGTGCGGCTTCCACTTCACTGGCGCTGACGCGTACTGGCTGAGCGGCATCACGCTTGCGCTTGCGCTCGCTGTGATAGGCCAGACCGGTACCGGCCGGGATCAGACGACCCACGACCACGTTTTCTTTCAGACCACGCAGGTAGTCGCGCTTGCCAGTAACCGCCGCCTCGGTGAGAACGCGAGTGGTTTCCTGGAAGGAGGCCGCCGAGATAAACGACTCGGTGGACAGCGACGCCTTGGTGATACCCAGCAACACGCGGGTGTACTTGGCGACGAACTTGTCTTCTGCAGCCAGACGCTCGTTTTCACCCAGTACCGCGGTCAACTCCATCTGGTCACCCTTGATGAAGCTGGAGTCACCGGCCTCAGCCACTTCGACCTTACGCAGCATCTGGCGCAGGATGGTCTCGATGTGCTTGTCGTTGATCTTCACGCCCTGCAGGCGGTACACGTCCTGGATCTCGTTGACGATGTACTTGGCCAGCGCGCTGACACCCAGCAGACGCAGGATATCGTGCGGATCGCTCGGACCGTCGGAGATCACCTCACCCTTGTTGACCTGCTCACCTTCGAACACGTTCAGGTGACGCCATTTCGGGATCAGCTCTTCGTACGGATCACTGCCATCGGTCGGCGTGATAACCAGACGGCGCTTGCCTTTGGTCTCTTTACCGAACGAGATGGTGCCGCTGATCTCGGCGAGGATCGACGCTTCTTTCGGGCGACGGGCTTCGAACAGGTCAGCAACACGTGGCAAACCACCGGTGATGTCACGGGTCTTCGAGGTCTCTTGCGGGATACGCGCAATAACATCACCCACGCCCACCTGAGCACCGTTCGCCACACCCACCAGGGCGTTCGCCGGCAGGAAGTACTGAGCCGGTACGTCGGTACCTGGCAGCAGCAGATCCTTACCATCTTCACCCACCATCTTAACGGCAGGGCGAATTTCCTTGCCGGCAGCCGGACGATCCTTCGGATCGAGGACTTCGATGTTGGTCAGACCGGTCAGTTCGTCGGTTTGGCGCTTGATAGTGATGCCGTCTTCCATGCCCACATAGGTCACGGTACCTTTCATTTCGGTCACGATCGGGTGGGTGTGCGGGTCCCACTTGGCAACGATTGCGCCAGCGTCGACCTTGTCGCCTTCCTTCACGGAGATAACAGCACCGTACGGCAGCTTGTAGCGCTCACGCTCACGACCGAACTCGTCGGCAATCGCCAGCTCGCCGGAACGCGACACTGCAACCAGGTTGCCATCCAGACGCTCAACGTGCTTGAGGTTGTGCAGACGTACCGCACCACCGTTCTTCACTTGTACGCTGTCAGCCGCCGAGGTTCGGCTGGCCGCACCACCGATGTGGAACGTACGCATGGTCAGCTGGGTACCCGGCTCACCGATCGACTGAGCAGCGATAACGCCGACTGCTTCACCGATGTTGATCTGGTGACCGCGAGCCAGGTCGCGACCGTAGCACTTGGCGCAGATGCCGTAACGGGTTTCGCAGGTGATTGGCGAGCGCACAACCACTTCGTCGATGCTGTTGCGTTCGATGAACTCAACCCACTGCTCGTCAACCAGGGTACCGGCCGGAACGATGATTTCATCGCTGCCTGGCTTCGGTACATCCTTGGCGATCACACGACCCAGTACGCGCTCACCCAGCGGCTCTACAACGTCACCGCCTTCAATATGCGGAGTCATCAGCAGGCCATGCTCGGTACCGCAATCGATTGCAGTCACGACCAGGTCCTGGGCCACGTCTACCAGACGACGAGTCAGGTAACCGGAGTTCGCGGTCTTCAGTGCGGTATCCGCCAGACCTTTACGAGCACCGTGAGTGGAGATGAAGTACTGCAGAACCGACAGACCTTCGCGGAAGTTCGCGGTGATCGGCGTTTCGATGATGGAGCCGTCCGGCTTGGCCATCAGACCACGCATACCGGCCAGCTGACGGATCTGCGCAGCAGAACCCCGCGCACCGGAGTCGGCCATCATGTACATGGAGTTGAACGACTCCTGCTCGACGGTCTTGCCTTCGCGATCGACAACCGGCTCTTTCGAGAGGTTGGCCATCATCGCCTTGGAGACTTCGTCGTTGGCCTTGGACCAGAGGTCGATCACCTTGTTGTACTTCTCGCCCTGGGTAACCAGGCCGGAGGCGTACTGCGATTCGATTTCCTTCACTTCCTCGGTAGCCGCGTCGATGATGCGCGCCTTCTCATCCGGGATAACGAAGTCGTTCACGCCGATCGACACACCGGAGATGGTCGAGTAAGCGAAACCGGTGTACATCAGCTGGTCGGCGAAGATCACGGTGTCCTTCAGACCCACAGTGCGGTAGCACTGGTTGATCAGCTTGGAGATCGCCTTCTTCTTCATCGACTGGTTGACCACGTCGTAGGACAGGCCGGCCGGTACGATCTGGAACAGCAGCGCACGACCGACAGTGGTGTCGACGATGCGAGTGTTCTTGGTGATCGAACCATCTTTCTCTTTGATGGTTTCGTTGATACGCACTTTCACGCGGGCATGCAGGGACGCTTCGCCGGCGCGGAACACGCGGTCGACTTCCTGCAGATCGGCGAATACGCGACCTTCACCCTTGGCGTTCACCGCTTCACGGGTCATGTAATACAGACCCAGTACCACGTCCTGCGACGGAACGATGATCGGCTCACCGTTGGCGGGCGAGAGGATGTTGTTGGTCGACATCATCAGCGCGCGCGCTTCCAGCTGGGCTTCCAGCGTCAGCGGCACGTGAACAGCCATCTGGTCACCGTCGAAGTCGGCGTTGTACGCGGCGCAGACCAGCGGGTGCAGCTGGATCGCTTTACCTTCGATCAGTACCGGCTCGAACGCCTGGATACCCAGACGGTGCAGGGTCGGGGCACGGTTGAGCAGGACGGGGTGTTCGCGGATCACTTCGGCGAGAACGTCCCACACCTCTGGCAGCTCGCGCTCGACCATCTTCTTGGCGGCCTTGATGGTGGTCGCCAGACCACGCATTTCCAGCTTGCCGAAAATGAACGGCTTGAACAGCTCGAGGGCCATCTTCTTCGGCAGACCGCACTGGTGCAGGCGCAGGGTCGGGCCTACGGTAATAACGGAACGACCGGAGTAGTCCACGCGCTTACCGAGCAGGTTCTGACGGAAGCGACCTTGCTTACCTTTGATCATGTCAGCCAGCGACTTCAGCGGACGCTTGTTCGAGCCAGTGATGGCGCGACCGCGACGGCCGTTGTCGAGCAGGGCGTCGACCGCTTCCTGCAGCATGCGCTTTTCGTTGCGCACGATGATGTCCGGCGCGGACAGATCGAGCAGGCGCTTCAGACGGTTGTTACGGTTGATCACACGACGATACAGATCGTTCAGATCCGAAGTCGCGAAGCGGCCACCGTCGAGCGGAACCAGCGGACGCAGGTCTGGCGGCAGAACCGGCAGAACGGTCAACACCATCCACTCAGGCAGGTTGCCAGAACCGAGGAACGCTTCCATCAGCTTCAGACGCTTGGACAGCTTCTTGATCTTGGTTTCCGAGTTGGTTTGCGGAATCTCTTCGCGCAGACGGCCAATCTCGTGCTCCAGGTCGATCGCGTGCAGCAGTTCGCGAACGGCTTCAGCACCCATGCGGGCGTCGAAGTCATCACCGAACTCTTCGAGGGCTTCGAAGTACTGCTCGTCGTTCAGCAGCTGGCCTTTTTCAAGGGTGGTCATGCCTGGATCGATAACGACATAGCTCTCGAAGTAGAGCACGCGCTCGATATCACGCAGGGTCATGTCCATCAGCAAACCGATGCGGCTCGGCAGCGACTTGAGGAACCAGATGTGGGCAACCGGCGAAGCCAGTTCGATGTGCGCCATGCGCTCACGACGAACCTTGGCCAGGGCCACTTCAACGCCGCACTTCTCGCAGATCACGCCGCGATGCTTCAAGCGCTTGTACTTACCGCACAGGCACTCGTAATCCTTGACCGGGCCAAAGATCTTGGCGCAGAACAGGCCGTCACGCTCAGGTTTGAACGTACGGTAGTTGATGGTTTCCGGTTTTTTAACTTCACCGAACGACCACGAACGGATCATCTCAGGCGAAGCAAGACCGATGCGAATGGCATCGAACTCTTCGACTTGACCCTGGTTTTTCAGCAAATTCAGTAGGTCTTTCAAGGCCTTTCCTCCTGGCGGAGCAGAGAGCGGGCTAGGCAGCCCCGCTCTCGATTCGCGTCACGTGTTATTCGGTTTCCAGATCGATGTCGATACCCAGCGAACGGATCTCTTTGATCAGTACGTTGAAGGACTCGGGCATGCCCGGCTCCATACGGTGATCTCCGTCCACGATGTTTTTGTACATCTTGGTACGGCCGTTCACGTCGTCCGACTTCACGGTCAGCATTTCCTGCAGGGTGTAGGCGGCGCCGTAGGCTTCCAGTGCCCAGACCTCCATCTCACCGAAGCGCTGACCACCGAACTGCGCCTTACCACCCAGCGGCTGCTGGGTAACCAGGCTGTAGGAACCCGTGGAACGCGCGTGCATCTTGTCGTCCACCAGGTGGTTCAGTTTCAGCATGTACATGTAGCCAACGGTGGTCGGACGCTCGAACTGGTTACCAGTCCGGCCGTCGATCAGGCGCATCTGGCCGCTTTCTGGCAGGTCTGCCAGTTTCAGCATGGCCTTGATTTCGCTTTCCTTGGCACCGTCGAACACCGGGGTGGCCATCGGCACACCGCCTTTGAGGTTGTTCGCCAGCTTGAGGATTTCCTGATCGCTCAGCTCATCCAGGCTTTCCTGACGACCGCCGATCTCGTTGTAGATCTGCTGCATGAACTTGCGCAGCTCGGCGACCTTGCGCTGCTCTTCGAGCATGCGGTTGATCTTCTCGCCCAGACCTTTGGCCGCGAGGCCCAGGTGGGTTTCGAGGATCTGCCCGACGTTCATACGCGACGGTACACCCAGCGGGTTCAGTACGATGTCGACCGGAGTACCGTGGATGTCGTGCGGCATGTCTTCGACCGGCATGATTACCGAGACCACACCCTTGTTACCGTGACGACCGGCCATCTTGTCGCCCGGCTGGATGCGACGACGGATTGCCAGGTAGACCTTGACGATCTTCAGCACGCCCGGAGCCAGGTCATCGCCCTGCTGCAGCTTGCGCTTCTTGTCTTCGAACTTGTCGTCGAGCAGCTGACGGCGGTCGGAGATGTAGGCCTGGGCCTTTTCCAACTGCTCATTAAGGGCATCGTCAGCCATGCGCAGTTTGAACCACTGGCCGCGCTCGAGGCCGTCGAGGAACTCGTCGGTAACTTCCGCACCCTTCTTCAGGCCAGCGCCGCCTTCGGCTTTCTTGCCAACCAGAGCAGAACGCAGACGCTCGAAGGTTGCGCCTTCGACGATGCGGAACTCTTCGTTGAGGTCCTTGCGGATCTCGTCGAGCTGGCTCTTCTCGATCGACAGGGCACGCGCATCGCGCTCCACGCCATCACGAGTGAAGACCTGTACATCGATAACGGTACCTTTGGTGCCAGTCGGCACACGCAGGGAGGTGTCTTTAACGTCAGACGCCTTCTCACCGAAGATCGCACGCAGCAGCTTCTCTTCCGGAGTCAGCTGGGTTTCGCCTTTCGGCGTGACCTTGCCAACCAGAATGTCGCCTGGGCCGACTTCAGCACCGACATACACGATGCCCGCTTCGTCCAGCTTGTTCAGTGCCGATTCACCGACGTTCGGGATGTCGGAAGTGATTTCTTCCGAACCGAGCTTGGTGTCACGCGCCACACAGGTCAGTTCCTGAATGTGGATGGTGGTGAAACGATCTTCTTGCACCACGCGCTCGGAGAGGCAGATGGAGTCTTCGAAGTTGAAACCGTTCCACGGCATGAACGCCACGCGCATGTTCTGACCCAGCGCCAGTTCACCCATGTCGGTGGACGGGCCGTCGGCCAGGATGTCGCTGCGCTCAACCTTGTCACCTTTGCTCACCAGCGGACGCTGGTTGATGCAGGTGTTCTGGTTGGAGCGGGTGTACTTGGTCAGGTTGTAGATGTCGACACCGGCTTCGCCAGTTTCTACTTCGTCATCATTAACGCGAACCACGATACGGCTGGCATCGACCGAGTCGATCACGCCACCGCGACGAGCCACCACGCAAACGCCGGAGTCGCGCGCTACGTTGCGCTCCATGCCGGTACCTACCAGCGGCTTGTCGGCGCGCAGGGTCGGTACAGCCTGACGCTGCATGTTCGAACCCATCAACGCACGGTTGGCGTCGTCGTGCTCGAGGAACGGAATCAACGAAGCGGCAACCGAAACTACCTGTTTCGGCGACACGTCCATCAGGGTGACGTCTTCCGGCGCCTTGACGGTGAATTCGTTGAGGTGACGTACAGCCACCAGTTCATCGACCAGCTGACCTTTGTCGTTCATGGTCGCCGAAGCCTGGGCGATCACGTGATCGGCCTCTTCAATCGCGGACAGGAAGACGATCTCGTCGGTGACCAGGGTGTCCTTCACCACACGGTACGGGCTTTCCAGGAAGCCGTACTGGTTGGTGCGGGCATAGGCCGCCAGGGAGTTGATCAGACCGATGTTCGGACCTTCAGGGGTCTCGATCGGGCACACACGGCCGTAATGGGTCGGGTGTACGTCACGGACTTCGAAGCCGGCGCGCTCACGGGTCAGACCGCCTGGGCCAAGAGCCGAAACACGGCGCTTGTGAGTGATCTCAGACAGCGGGTTGTTCTGGTCCATGAACTGCGAAAGCTGGCTGGAGCCGAAGAACTCTTTCACCGCCGCCGCAACCGGCTTGGCGTTGATCAGGTCCTGCGGCATCAGGCCTTCGCTTTCGGCCATCGACAGACGCTCTTTGACCGCACGCTCAACACGCACCAGGCCAACGCGGAACTGGTTCTCGGCCATTTCGCCGACGCAGCGAACACGACGGTTACCTAGGTGGTCGATGTCGTCGACGATGCCTTTGCCGTTACGGATATCAACCAAGGTCTTGAGCACCTCGACGATGTCTTCCTTGCTCAGCACGCCCGAACCTTCGATCTCGGTGCGACCGATACGACGGTTGAACTTCATGCGGCCAACGGCCGACAGGTCGTAACGCTCGGCGCTGAAGAACAGGTTGTTGAACAGGGTCTCGGCAGCATCCTTGGTTGGCGGCTCGCCAGGACGCATCATGCGGTAGATCTCGACCAGCGCTTCCAACTGATTGGTAGTGCTGTCGATCTTCAGGGTGTCGGAGATGAACGGACCGCAGTCGATGTCGTTGGTGTACAGCGTTTCGATGCGCACAACCTGAGCCTTGACCACTTTGGCCAGGATCTCGACGTTCAGCTCGGTGTTGCATTCGGCAATGATCTCGCCGGTAGCCGGGTGCACGATGGCCTTGGCCGTGGTGCGACCGATCAGGTAGTCGATCGGAACTTCCAGCTCTTTGATGCCAGCCTTGTCCAGCTGGTTGATGTGACGCGCGGTAATCCGGCGGCCCTGCTCAACGATGACCTTGCCTTTCTCGTCCTTGATGTCGAGAACAGCAACTTCACCACGCAGACGCTGCGGCACCAGTTCCAGATTCAGGGACTCACCCTTCACATGGAATACGTTGGTCGCATAGAACGCGTCCAGCACTTCTTCAGTGCTGTAGCCCAGCGCGCGCAGCAGTACGGAAGCCGGCAGTTTGCGGCGACGGTCGATACGCACGAATACCGCGTCCTTCGGGTCGAACTCGAAGTCCAGCCAGGAGCCGCGGTAAGGAATGATGCGCGCCGAGTACAGCAGCTTGCCCGAGCTGTGGGTCTTGCCACGGTCGTGGTCGAAGAACACGCCTGGGGAGCGGTGCAGCTGGGACACGATAACCCGCTCGGTACCGTTGATAACGAAGGTACCGTTCTCGGTCATGAGCGGAATTTCGCCCATGTACACTTCTTGCTCTTTGATGTCCTTGATCGCTTTGTTCGACGACTCTTTGTCGAAAATGATCAGACGGACTTTAACTCGCAGCGGCACGGCGAAAGTAACGCCACGCAGTACGCATTCTTTGACATCAAAAGCCGGCTCGCCCAGGCGATAACCGACATACTCCAGAGCAGCATTGCCGGAATAGCTGATAATCGGGAAAACAGACTTGAAGGCCGCATGCAGGCCAATGTCGCGGAACTGGTCCTTGGTCGCTCCTGCCTGCAGGAATTCGCGATACGAATCCAGCTGGATGGCCAGGAGATACGGCACATCCATGACATCCGGCAACTTGCTAAAGTCCTTGCGGATACGTTTTTTCTCAGTGTATGAGTAAGCCATCAGCGTTCCCCAGCTTGGTCACCTGCTTATTTGGCCCCTCCGACGGGAGTTGCCAGAAACTCTTGCAAACCCTAGGTTTGCGCCGCCACTTCGGGCGGGGTTTTCGCGCCCCAGGCCAGCCAATGATTCGCCGACCTAGAACGGAAAAAGGCCGGTGGCAAAAGCCACCAGCCATCAGCCTTTCGCTCAACGCTTGGGCTGTAGACGCAAGGTCGTCGCTTACTTGAGCTCGACTTTGGCGCCAGCTTCTTCCAAAGCAGCTTTAGCTTTATCAGCAGCGTCTTTAGCAACACCTTCCAGAACCATGCCTGGAGCGCCGTCAACGACAGCCTTGGCTTCTTTCAGGCCCAGACCGGTCAGTTCACGAACAGCCTTGATCACGTTAACTTTCTTCTCGCCAGCGTCGGCCAGGATAACGTTGAACTCGGTTTGCTCTTCAACAACAGCGGCAGCAACAGCTGGGCCAGCAGCGGCAACAGCAGCGGTAACGCCGAAGGTTTCTTCCATTGCTTTGATCAGTTCAACAACTTCCAGAACGGTTTTCTGGCCGATTGCTTCGATGATTTGTTCGTTAGTCAGAGACATGACTTTAAATCCTGTATTGGGGTGACAGCCTACGCAGCCATCAAATTAAACATATGATTTTGAAAGGAACTACGCAGCCTTAGGCAGCGGAAGCTTCTTTCTGGTCGCGAATGGCCGCCAGAGTACGAGCCAGCTTGCTGGTAGCGCCTTGAATCACGCTCATCAGCTTCGCAATGGCTTCGTCGCGAGTTGGCAGCGAAGCCAACACATCGATCTCGTTTGCTGCGAGGAACTTGCCCTCGAACGCAGCTGCCTTGATCTCGAACTTGTCCTGACCCTTGGCGAACTCTTTGAAAATACGAGCAGCAGCGCCCGGATGTTCCTTGGAGAATGCAATCAGGGTCGGGCCTTTGAACACGTCGTTGAGAACCGAATACTCGGTGCCTTCAACGGCGCGCTTGAGCAGGGTATTACGTACAACACGTACGTATACGCCAGCTTCGCGGGCCTCTTTACGGAGTCCGGTCATAGCGCCTACTGTCACACCACGGGCATCAGCCACGACAGCGGACAGGGCACCTTTGGCAGCCTCGTTGACTTCAGCGACGATGGCCTTCTTGTCTTCGAGTTTAATTGCCACGGGTTTAACTCCTGCTTGTTACCGTTTCATCCGCCCGAAGGTGGATGTCGTTTTGGTGTCTGATTCGGTAAGAATCGGGAGCACCATCTGCGTAGGCTGTTGGTTTAAGGCTTGCGCCACCTACGGTCTTGGATAGCCCCCGCAAAGCAGGGACCCCAAACCTTCAAAGCGGCGCAATCAATGCGCCGCCTCATTTATTACGCGTCCAGCGAACTCTGGTCGATGATCAGACCTGGGCCCATCGTGGTGCTCAGGGTAACGCGCTTGACGTAGACACCTTTCGAGGTCGACGGCTTCAGGCGCTTCAGATCAGCGATCAGGGCTTCAACGTTCTGCTTCAGCTTCTCGGCATCAAAACCGACCTTGCCGACGGAACCGTGGATGATGCCGTTTTTGTCAGTACGGAAACGTACTTGACCAGCTTTGGCATTCTTCACAGCGGTAGCGACGTCAGGAGTCACGGTACCGACTTTCGGGTTAGGCATCAGGCCGCGCGGACCGAGCACTTGACCCAGCTGACCAACAACGCGCATTGCATCCGGGGAAGCAATAACTACGTCATAGTTCAGGTCGCCGCCTTTCATTTCAGCTGCCAGCTCGTCCATACCTACGCGGTCAGCGCCGGCAGCCAAAGCGGCTTCAGCAGCTGGACCCTGGGTGAACACAGCAACGCGCACGGTTTTACCCGAGCCGTTCGGCAGAACGGTGGCGCCACGAACAACCTGGTCGGATTTACGCGGGTCAACACCGAGGTTGACGGCAATATCTACGGACTCAGAAAACTTGACTGCCGACAGCTCAGCCAGCAGAGCGGCCGCTTCAACGAAGTTGTAAGCCTTGCCAGCCTCAACCTTCTCAGCGATTGCCTTTTGACGCTTGGTCAACTTAGCCATTACACACCCTCCACGTTGAGGCCCATGCTACGAGCGGAGCCGGCGATAGTACGCACAGCTGCATCCATATCAGCGGCAGTCAGATCAGCCTGTTTGGTTTTGGCGATCTCTTCCAGCTGAGCACGAGTCACAGTGCCAACCTTGACGCTGTTCGGGCGAGCCGAACCGCTGGTCAGGCCAGCAGCCTTCTTCAGCAGAACTGAAGCAGGGGTGCTTTTGGTTTCAAAAGTGAAGCTACGGTCGCTGTAAACAGTGATGATCACTGGAGTCGGCAGACCAGGTTCCATGCCCTGAGTCTTGGCGTTGAACGCCTTGCAGAATTCCATGATATTCACGCCGTGCTGACCCAGAGCAGGGCCGACGGGTGGCGACGGGTTGGCTTGTGCAGCCTTTACTTGCAGCTTGATATAAGCCGTAATTTTCTTAGCCATGAGCTACTCCAGTTTTGGGTTCTAGCGCCTTACGGCTCCCCAGTTATTACCTATTTATCCCAGTGACGACAAAACCCCGCAGCCCAGGGCTGCGGGGTAAGGGATGCTTGTGTCAGTTATGCCTTCTCGACCTGACTGAACTCCAGCTCGACCGGCGTAGAGCGACCGAAAATGGTCACCGCAACCTGAATTCGGCTCTTCTCGTAGTTCACTTCTTCAACCACACCGCTGAAATCAGCAAACGGACCATCAGTCACGCGCACCATTTCACCCGGCTCAAACAGCGTTTTTGGCTTAGGCTTGTCACCGCTATCAGCAACACGGCGCAGGATGGCATCAGCTTCTTTTTCGGTAATGGGCGCAGGTTTGTCAGCTGTACCACCGATGAAGCCCATCACGCGAGGAGTGTCCTTGATCAAGTGCCAAGTCGCCTCACTCATTTCCATCTGCACCAGGACATAACCTGGGAAAAACTTACGCTCGCTTTTGCGCTTCTGGCCATTACGCATCTCTACCACTTCTTCGGTAGGGACTAGAATTTCACCAAAAACATCTTCCATACCAGCAAGCTTTACACGCTCGATCAGCGAGCGCATAACATGCTTCTCGTAACCCGAGTAAGCATGCACAACGTACCAACGCTTAGCCACGGGACACCTTTAACCGACAATCAACGAGACAAGCCAACCAAGCAGGGAGTCTAAGCCCCACAACAGCAACGCCATTACCAAAACAACAGCCACAACAATCAGAGTTGTCTGCGTGGTTTCCTGGCGAGTTGGCCAAACGACTTTACGAATCTCAACGCGAGCTTCTTTTGCCAGCACCCAGAAGGCTTGACCCTTCGAGGTTTGCAGAGCAATCACACCAGCAACCGCGGCAATAACCAGCAGCGCCAGAACGCGATACAGAATGGGCTCAGCAGAGAAATACTGATTACCAACCACGCCAACAACTACCAGAGCAGCAACAGCCAGCCACTTAAGCAGATCAAAGCGGGATTCTTTGGCCTCAGCCTTAACATTCATCTACTAATATCCTGTGAAAAGACGCGCCAAATTCTAGGAAAATGGCAGGTCAGGAGGGAATCGAACCCCCAACCTACGGTTTTGGAGACCGTCGCTCTGCCAATTGAGCTACTGACCTAAAACAGAATCAGGCCGACCATTATGCCGGCCCGAACAAAGCAGATCAATCGATTAAGCGATGATCTTTGCAACCACGCCGGCGCCGACGGTACGACCGCCTTCACGAATGGCGAAACGCAGACCTTCTTCCATTGCGATGGTCTTGATCAGGGTAACGGTCATTTGCACGTTATCACCCGGCATTACCATCTCAACGCCTTCCGGCAGTTCGCAGTTACCAGTCACGTCAGTAGTACGGAAGTAGAACTGAGGACGGTAGCCTTTGAAGAACGGAGTGTGACGACCGCCTTCTTCTTTGCTCAGCACATACACTTCTGCAGTGAAGGTGGTGTGCGGCTTGACCGAACCCGGCTTGACCAGAACCTGACCACGCTCAACGTCGTCACGCTTGGTGCCGCGCAGCAGAACGCCGCAGTTCTCGCCAGCACGACCTTCGTCCAGCAGCTTGCGGAACATTTCAACGCCGGTGCAGGTGGTCTTGGTGGTGTCACGCAGACCAACGATCTCGATTTCTTCCTGGATCTTGACGATACCGCGCTCGATACGACCAGTTACTACAGTACCGCGACCGGAGATCGAGAACACGTCCTCGATTGGCATCAGGAACGGCTTGTCGATAGCACGAACCGGCTCTGGGATGTAGGTATCCAGAGTTTCCACCAGCTTCTTAACAGCAGTGGTGCCCATTTCGTTGGTGTCTTCGCCGTTCAGCGCCATCAGCGCGGAGCCGATGATGATCGGGGTGTCGTCACCTGGGAAATCGTAAGTGCTGAGCAGGTCACGCACTTCCATTTCAACCAGCTCCAACAGCTCAGCGTCGTCAACCATGTCAGCCTTATTCAGGAAGACAACGATGTACGGAACGCCTACCTGACGGGACAGCAGGATGTGCTCGCGAGTTTGCGGCATCGGACCATCAGCGGCCGAGCAAACCAGGATAGCGCCGTCCATCTGAGCAGCACCGGTGATCATGTTCTTCACATAGTCGGCGTGACCTGGGCAGTCAACGTGCGCGTAGTGACGAATGTTGGAATCGTACTCTACGTGTGCAGTGTTGATGGTGATACCACGAGCCTTCTCTTCCGGAGCGCTGTCGATCTTGTCGAAGTCAACACGAGCCGAACCGAATACTTCGGAGCAGACGCGAGTCAGAGCAGCAGTCAGAGTGGTTTTACCGTGGTCAACGTGACCGATGGTGCCTACGTTGACGTGCGGCTTGTTACGCTCAAACTTTTCTTTAGCCATTTTGACTGCCTCCCAGAGAAGAATTGACCAGGTATCACCGCCATAAAACAAAGGCAGATACTTTCATATCTGCCTTTATCAAATGGAGCTCATGAGCGGACTTGAACCGCTGACCTCACCCTTACCAAGGGTGTGCTCTACCAACTGAGCTACATGAGCGAAACACATCGCAAGAACAACAATGCTGGAGCGGGTAGCGGGAATCGAACCCGCATCATCAGCTTGGAAGGCTGAGGTTCTACCACTGAACTATACCCGCGGAGCCTGCAGCTCTCGCTAAATCTGGTGGAGGGAGAAGGATTCGAACCTTCGAAGTCGATGACGTCAGATTTACAGTCTGATCCCTTTGGCCACTCGGGAATCCCTCCAAACGGGGCGGCATTCTCATTCTATGCCGACCTACTGTCAAGCAATTTCTCATTAAAAAACCTGAGGTTAGCTACTTTGACAGCAACTTCGCAGATCACTTGTTAGCGCCACCCTGCGAAGCGGGCGCCATTCTATGCATTCTATTGAGGGCTTGCAACCCCCTCGCAAGGCATTAATTGATGTTGTAAGCCTTTGAAGTCAAAAGCTAAACGCTGCAGCAGCGCATCATCAGCCAGACGCCGGCTTTCCGGGGCAATACGCACCCAGAAACTACGGTGTGCGCGCGTCAGCTCACGCAGCAAAGGCTCATAACCGGCATCGCGCAGCCGCTGCATAACACTGGCGGCCGAGTCGCTGCGCGGAAAAATCCCCAACGAAATACCATTGGCAAGATCGCCCTGGGTAATGATGTAGCTATCAATCTTGCGCGCCTGAAGCTCGCGCAATTGCCGCAAGGAGGCCTGACGCGAAGCCAGAGGAGGTAGATACACCCAATAATCAACCCCCGCCGCCGCATCCATACTCTGCACGCGCGACTGGATATCCAGGCTAAGCAACCGCTGCTCAACTGAAGCCGCCTCCGCAGCCACCTCAAAGCTACCCAGAAACAGACAGACAGCCTCGGGCGCCGGCGCTGCGACCACCTCTCGACGCGACGGAGCACTGGACTCACTAAGCAAACGAATATCGCGCTTACTTTCCTGCGCCATGTTCAACGGCGCAATCTCTGTAACACGTAGCGGCGCCTGCTGCTGATGCCACACGTAATAGAACAGATTCAAAACCACCAACCACAAGAACATCCAGCGCATGCATGACCTCAATCTACGGGGCAAGCGATCGCCAAGCCGATAAACACCAGATCTGGCACAACCTGCGCCCCAGGAATCTCATCAACAACCAGCGCCGCATCGCCGCCAGTCAAAAACACATCGAAGGCCGCACCCAGGCATTCAGCCGCGATGGCCAGCTGACCGCTGACAAAACCACGCAACATCAACAGGCACCCCCTCTCCACCGCCTCTGCCGTCGAGCGCCCTGGCAAAAAACCTCCAAGCGCCTGAGCCGCTTCATCTGAGTCATAGCGCGTTCTGCGCGTATGCGTACGTAACTGAGTACGCATCAACGGCACACCTGGGCAGATAAACCCGCCCAAGTGCAGCCCCTCAACACTGACAAAGTCGGACGTGACAGCCGTACCGAGATCAATCACCAGGCAGGCACGACGAGATAACTGATAAGCCCCGACAACCGCCAACCAGCGATCAAGCCCAAGGCGCTCATACTGCTCATAGCCATTGCTTACCCCGGCCAGCTCAACAGCCGAACTCGCACGCAGGCAAACGACGGCAAATTCTGTTTCGAGCAACGCAATTAAAGAGGCGGTTTCATCATCACTGCGTACACTCACCAAACGACAGGCACGCAGTGGAACAGCCTGCTCGCGAACAGCCTGCAGCAGTGCCTGATCGGAATCGACGACACCACCCGCAACTGCGGAAGCCCCCGCCAGCAAACGCCATTTGATCAATGTATTACCGCAGTCGAGCTCAAGAATCATCACGCAACCTCAGACTAAGCTCGCCACCACTGAAAACACGCTCAACCCCCTCGACCTGCATCCGCACAGCACCGGATTGATCCACCCCAAGCACCACACCCTCAACAGGCTCGCCGCCTGCCGTCAACGCGACAGGACGCAACTGCCATAGATGACTACGCTGCCACTCATCTTGTAATGCAGCAAATCCATGCCTCAACTGGATGTCCAGATAGTGCGACAACTGCCGGTTGAGCGCGCACACCAGTTCATTGCGATCCAGCTGACGACCCAACTCCATGCGCATCGACGTCCAGGGCTGACCAATTGCCCCGACCTCGGCGGCCAGCATATTTACGTTCAACCCTATGCCAATCACGACATGACAAACATCTGCAGGATCGCCGGACAACTCCAACAGGATACCGGCCAGCTTACGCTCGCCTACCAACACATCATTGGGCCACTTCAATCCGGCAGAGGAAACACCGCAATCACGCACGACCTGCAGCAGCGCCAACCCCACAGCCAGACTCATGCCTTCCAGCTGCCGCATGCCCCCTTCAATACGTAACACAAGGCTGTAATAGATGTTTTCACCGAAGGGACTCACCCAGCTTCGTCCGCGCCGGCCGCGCCCGCTAGTCTGCCGCTCAGCCAACACATAGAACGGCAGCGCCGGCGCTGAGGGCAAAAGCCGCAACGCCTCGGCATTGGTAGAGTCGAGACTGGGCACCACATAAGCCAGCCAACCAGGACCATCTCCCTGACCATTCAGGCGCGGTTCATCCAGCATCTGCAGCGGCGCCTCCAACCGGTAGCCGCGGCCACGAACCTTATGCACCGACAAGCCCAACTCGGCCTGCAACGCCTGCAGCTTCTTCCACACCGCAGCACGACTAACACCCAGTTCAGCACCGAGGGCTTCACCGGAATGGAAGCGCCCGTCCTGAAGGAGCTTTAACAATGAAAGCATGCGAGTCCTACCGGAAAATGAGGCACGCATAATAACGATGCGCCGTATCG